>CAVFBQ010000128.1:0-2368 GCA_963620455.1 uncultured Eubacteriales bacterium | reverse complement strand
GTTATGACTAGCTGTAAACATTATTGCACAAGCATCTAAGTGTTTTGCGTTGTATGCCAAAACTGGTGTTGGAATAACTTTATTGCTATATAAAACGGAAAATCCCTTTTGTACAAGAGTGTCAGCACAAAGTTTTGAGTACACATCTGCCATGTTTCTTGGGTCATAACCGATAATAATTTTTTTGTTTAATCCGAAATTGTCTGAAATGTACTTTGCAATTGCATTTGTAGCTAGAGCAACATTTTCAGAGTTAAAATCTTCACCTACTACGGCTCTCCAACCGTCTGTCCCAAATTTTATGTTTGTCATTTTTCTTCCCTTTTGGTAAAATTATAATAAAAACAAGGAGAATTATCAATGAATTTTTTATCAAACGTTATGCGAATTGCATTTTTAGGACCGGGAGGGTCTTATGCAGAAATAGCAAAGGACGAATTTAAGGATAAATACGATATTTACCCAGAAGAACACCCTTTGAATATGATTAGTCGTGTAATCGATTATGTTGATGATAATCCTATGTCTATCGGTGTTATTCCGATTGAAAACTCAATTGAAGGTGCAGTCAGAGAATCAAGTGATTGTCTGATTAAGACGAAAAATCCAAATATTAGAATTTTGGCTGAGTTGGTTATTCCAATTCATCATTGCTTGTTGTCAAAGGTTACTGAATTGTACAGTATTACAGGCGTAATTTCTCACCCTCAGGCAATTGCACAATGTCATAACTTTATTTCAACTCAACTTCCATTGAATTTGGATATCGTAAGAGCTTCAAGTACAGCAGAAGCTGCAAGAATGCTTGACGCATATAACCTTACTTATTCTGCGATTGGTAGTAAAAAAACAGCTCAATTGTACAATTTGAATATTATTTGCGAAAATATTAATGACGAACCAAATAACCAAACTCGTTTTGCGTTAATTGGTGATTATGAAACTCCAATATCAGGTAACGATAAGACAAGTATTGCGTTTTCAACTGAAAACAAATCAGGTGCATTGCTAGAAATGCTTGAAATTTTCTCAAAACATAACATCAATTTATCATATATTGATTCTCGTCCTTCAAAAACTAAGTTTGGTGAATACACATTCTACGTTGATTTTGACGGACATTGCAAAGAGGATAAAATTCATAACGCCTTGGAAGAAATCCAATCAAAAGCAAAATTCTATAGATTTGTTGGTTCTTATGAAAAACACCACATGGCTGTATAGCCTGTGGTGTTTTTGTTATATCTTTTTAATGCCAGTTAGAACTTGTCATAGAACGCTTTTATGATAAATTCTTCAAGCATTTTTTTGTCGCTTTCTTCTGATTTTCCGTCATTGATGTAAATGCTGAATGCATAGGTTTTACCGCTTTTTGCTGTCATCAAACCAGTAATTCCGCTAATATTTGACAATGTTCCAGTTTTAGCCCAAAGTTTGTCTTGCATATTGAAAAATCTGTTCCTTAAAGTACCTTCTTGCGGTTTTGTTAGCATTGTTTCAAGTTTTTCTTTACCGAAGATATTTGTTGTTTTTACCATATAATCTGACATAAAATCTGCAGTTACAAGGTTGTTTTTAGAAACACCGCTACCGTCTGTAAGACGAATTTTTGAACAATCAAGTTTGTTAATTGAGCAATAAGTGTTAAACATAGCAATCGCAGAAACTGCGCTACCTGTACCGTTCACATGTTTTCCTCCTGCAAGTTTAAATACTGTTTCTGCAACTAAATTATCACTATTTTTTAAAACATCAGTTGTAGCTAGGCTTATAGGGTGTTTTATTTCTGCAAGTTTTACAGCTCCTTTTGGTAATTTAGCTTTTGGATATTTACCGTAATAGCTTAATTTAGTTTTTGCAAAAGTGTCGTCCATTCTTAATAAGAAGTATCGTCTTAAATAATTAATTGGAATTTGAACTTTAACTGTTTTTGCTACAGGACCTGAAACAGTTAAGGAATCTGGTGATATATAATTTTCTCTTGAAAAATCTACTTTTGTTTCATTCAAAGTTGTTTTTGTTTGGTTTAAGAAGATTGTAGGATAAAAAATGCTTGTGAAAATGTCTGCGGGTGCGCCAATTTTTGTAGGGCTAACAATGATTGTGTATAAATTTCTATCCAAATTGTATGAACCAAATTTTGGCATTAAAACGTTTAAATCATCGTCCCATTGCCAACCTTCGCCCCAATTTTGATTATCTAAAATTGTGTCATCAATGTATAAATTTTTAATTTCACTTTTTTGTGCTAATTTCAATTGTGAAATTAAGTTGTATAAATCTCTTGTTGTTAAGTAAGGGTCTGCGCCTAAAACCAGGTAGTAGTCACCAGCTTTTGTTTTATAGATACTTGTTGAAAAGTTATAAT
>CAVFBQ010000127.1:0-4074 GCA_963620455.1 uncultured Eubacteriales bacterium | reverse complement strand
TATTGAAACTCAAGAAATTTCAAATAACTCAACAAATTTAGAATTAACAGATAATTTAGAAATTGGCAAAACAACTAAAAATATAACTGACATTGAAATAGCAAATTCAATCGTTGAAAAGCCTGACAACAGCAATGAAAAAGTTACCCCACTTGTAGAAAAAGTTGATAACAATACTGAAGTTGTTGGCACTATTGCTAAAAAGTGTGAAAACTCAGCAGAAGTTGTTAACACTATTACTAAAAAAACTGAAAACACACCAGAAGTTGTTGGGTCAATCGCAAGTGTAGAGGTAAAACCTCTTGACATTACCAAGGACAAGACTGTTACAAATATTACTAAAAACGATGACAAAGCTGACCTGCCTCAAAATAATGTAAAAAATAACAATGTTGAAACTAAATCTTCTGAAATTTCTGCAAAACCAGAAGTAAAAACAGAGGTCAAAGCTGAAGTTAAAACTCTTGAAAACAAAGATGTAAAACCTGTTATAACTGATGAAATCGAATTTGTAGCGAACGATAAAATTAAAAAAAATACAAATTCGCTAGAAAAAGCTAACGCTATAAGCAATAACATAAAATCATTGTTAAAAGATGAAAAAGTTTCAAAAATAGAAAAATCTGATAATAAAAAATCAGTTATTTCAAATTCAATAGTTGACAATGATGCAAACATCATTAAAAATACAGTGGCAACAGAAGTTGGAGAAATTAACACAGTTGATTTAAACAATCCTGAAAAACTAGCTCAAGATATGAAAGTTATTACTTTCGCACCAATTTCGCCTGTACAAGACTTGAAAGAAAATTTAACAACAACTAAAACAAATGATATTGTTAAATTTATTGATGCAAACTTAGCAACTACAAACACTAAGAAATCAAGCAAATCAAGTTCTACTTCAGCTAAAAAATCGGAAGAAAAGGCAATAAAAATGACTGAAGCCGATGCAAAATTCTTCCAAAATTTAGTTGAAAACAACAACCAAGTTGCGCAAGACCCTAAAGCTACAGATATGATAAATCAAGCAACACTTAAAGATATTGAGGAAACTCATTCAGCAAAAGTTTCAAAGAGCTTATTGAATGCTTTAAAAGAATCTCAAGAAACAAATAAATCCTTCCGTGTTGACTTCGACAAAGACTTATCAGTAATCTTAAAAGTTAACAGAGATGGTAAAATTTCAGCAGAATTTTTACCTGGAGATTCAGCAGTAGAACAATACTTGAAATCAAACATTCCTTTATTGAAACAAAAATTTAACGATGAAGGATTAGAATACGAAAACTTGTCTTACCGCAATCAATCAAGAAAAGACAAGGAAGAAAAACGTAATAATAGAAATAATAAGGAGAACGGCTATGAATGATTCTTTTGTAACTGCACTTAATACGCAAAAGGCAACAACAGAATGGATGAATACCCTTACAACAAACATGACTAACATGTATACTCCAGGTTTTAAGGAAAATAAAGTAACCTTTAAAACTTTTTTGGGTGGCGCTGTTCTTGATAATTGTGATAAAAACTTTGGTCAAGGTAAATCTACACCAGGTACTGCAAACGCAAACCTATTCCTAGAAGGTGAAGGTTTCTTCGTTACACGTACTAATGAAGGCAAAGTAATTTACACAAGACACGGTGAATTTGATTTCAACAGCGAAGGTGTTTATACCAACAAAGATGGCAACACAATTCAAGGTTATATCTTGAATGATAAAGGTGAAATTATGGCTGGTACAAAATCTTTGAGTGCAGACCTTTATGAAGAAACAATCACAAAGGGTGGCGCACTTGACGTACCAACAACAAACATCAAACTTTGGATTGACCCTAACAATGGTAAATACTTAGGTAAATATGATGATTACGAAATCAAAAATGACGGTACAATTTATGGTAAAGCAGACGGTGGTAAAAAACGAGTTCCATTATACAAGATTGCTACAATGAGTTTCCATAACAAAAACGGATTGTATGAAATTAAAGACGGTCAATACATTGAAACAGAAGAATCTGGTAGACCTGTTTTAGGACGTAACGAAATTCGTTCAGGCTTGCTAGAATTATCAAATGTTGGTTTTAAAGACAATATTGCAAACTATCAACAAGCAAAAGTTCAAATGGAACTTGCAAATAAATTGATTTCATCTCAAAAAGAATTGCTACAAGAAGCAATGAGATTGGTGTCATCTTAACCTAATTTTCGGTAGGGTGAAGTCGAGCGACGCGAGCGAACCCGCCTGTGCAAATAGCCTTTTTGAGCACTTATTTGCAAAGCAAATAAAAAGCGAAAATACTAAGGCTATGCGTACCCGAATAATTCGAAAAATACTAAAAACTTTTTTATTACTGCTTTTTACAGTAGTTATAGCCGAAATAACAAACCGCAGTATCTTATAGCACTGCTAGGTTTGACGTAAAATTTTCTA
This sequence comes from uncultured Eubacteriales bacterium, assembly GCA_963620455.1. Classification (GTDB taxonomy): domain Bacteria; phylum Cyanobacteriota; class Vampirovibrionia; order Gastranaerophilales; family Gastranaerophilaceae; genus UBA6984. The sequence continues at coordinate 1,639 of CAVFBQ010000127.1, read as the reverse complement.
TACAGAGAGAGAAATTTAGAGTAAATTCAAGTACTGAGGGTTTAACAGGCGCCCTCTTTTTTTTGCGGTTTTGAACAATTTTTAAAAAGTTTTTCTGATGTAAAAAAGAAAAACGGCAGAAATATTTATATACAAAAGAAAAAAGCCTATCAGTTGACCGATAGACATTAAATAAACACGAGGATATTAAGAGAGAGTATAAAAATCTTTGTTATTAGAATTGCTTTGCAGGGTAAACATTTACCGCTGTTTTTGCATTTATAAATTGCAATCTTGACATTAAGTCGGTATTATTAACCATTTGATCTTTTGCTTGAATCATCATTGATTCACGAATGCCTGATGTAAACATGCTGTTTTGTAAAGCCATTGAATTTGTAACTCTTGAACGAGTTGTTGGTCTTACTGCATTCTTTGCAATTGCACTTGCGCCAGCTTGTTGAACTTCATTTGTGTTTGCTGTTGCGCTTGCTGCTGATGTAGCTTGAGAAGTTTGTGATTTAAAAATACCTTCAGCAAATGGATTAACTGTGGCTTGTAATGATTTTCTTGCTTCTGTCATTACATCGTTTTGAACAGTTTGTTTATAATTTGCTGTGTTATATACGTTATTGTTTACTGATGTTTCTACTGCTTGGTCTGATTTTGATGCGGCTCTTTGAAAAATAGCATTAGTTACAGAATCAATCATATTTCTATCAATTTTTTGAGCTATGAAATTTGTTGTTGTTGTTAATCCTGTTGTCATAATGCTTTCTTCAATATCCTTATACTTATTTAAGTTATTTTTTGTAAAAAAATTGCTATTTTTGTTTTAGCTTATTTAACATTTATTAACAATTGAGGGCGAGACTGTAAGCCTCGCCCTCATGAGCGTTTAAGTATTTAAAATTCAACTATTTTTCGCATTTACAACAGAATTTCATTGCGTGTTTTGCTTTGTATCTTAATTCTCTTTTAATTGTTCTGTAATCTGCTTTTTGGTCACATTTTAAGATAGCTTTAAAGTCTTTGTCCATGCATTTTAATTTTGCTTTCAAATCCTTAACGTCTTGTTTTAAAGTTCTTTCTGCATCTCTTACAGCTGATTTGTCTAAGCATGATGCACTTAAAGTTTTGCATAAACATTTATGGTCGGCTTTTATTTTATCTTGAATACAGTCTAAGTCACCATCATATCTGTCTTCTATTTCCATAGCTTGTTCTCTTTGGCAAGTATCCAAGTTTAAACGACAATAAATTTCCTCACGCTTTTGGTCACGACAGCCTGAATAGCAACGTTTTGCACTCTCTGCACATTCTTCACAAGTTGGCTTGTTACATGATTTTTCACATTTTGGTTGGCATCCGCAATCATTTTTTTGAACAGGACATCCACAATCTGATGCCATTACTGCACCCCCTGTAGCCAAAGCCATTGTTAAAGATAATGCCATTAATAATTTTTTCATAAGTTTCTCCTTCTAAACATTTCAAATTATTTTTAACACTTTCCATGTTATTTATCACAAGAAAAAATACTATATCCGACTAGGCATAAAATGTATTATCCACTAGAAGGTATATATATGGAGAAGGCTCAACAGAATATGGAATATCTTATTTTTAATAAAAGTGGCGGATTGCTTTTCAGCAATCC
>CAVFBQ010000126.1:0-7382 GCA_963620455.1 uncultured Eubacteriales bacterium | reverse complement strand
AAATAGTTTTGTTACAACTATATATAAAGAAAAATGAAAAACTACTCTATATAGATGAAGTGAAATAAAGAATAAAATTATAAGATTAATTTATCTCGGAAAAGCAATAAGCAAAACATCCTCTATTCGGTTGATAACAAACATGGATTTCACATGGATAATAGAGATGTACTTGGGAGATAGGTAATATGATTCACGGAATAAATAATGAAAATAACGAACAAATGATTAATGCCAGACTTAATGGTCAAAGTGGCATTTCAAGTGTTGTTACTAATCCGATTGGAAATAAAAATCCTTACAACAAAGAAACTAAGTTTAACTTGATTGATGTAAGCGATATTTCTACCGATGCTGTTAACATCTTCCAACGTGAACAAGATGTTAAAGAATTTACAAAATTAGCTCTTGCTGGCATGGACGATGAAGAATCTTACAATCAACAAGTAGAAGAATTATTCTCTAAGGGTGTTGCTAACCCATTTATGGTTGATGATACCGAAACTTTAGCGCAAGATTTGGCGAATAACGAGGAATTTTTAAAAGATATAGATTTTAGCATGTTATAATCTTTTTAGATTATGGATAACTTGGAAGCGGAATCTCATATCATTAATAATAACGAAGATACGCAAGGTGATTTAGCTCAGATTGCGGAACAACTTTATGCCGAAAAAGAGTATCAAAAGGCATTAAAGATGTATACTGATATGCTTTTGTATTCAACGGATTCTGATTTATACGTAAAAATGGGAAACTGTTTAGATAAATTAGGCAAAAGTGATACCGCTATTGAATACTGGCAAAAAGCGATTGACATTGACTCGTCAAACTCAGATGCCTTCATTAATATTGGCAATCATTACTATGCAAAAAATAAAATTGAGCTTGCAATTTCAAACTGGATGGCAGCCTTAGTTTCAATGCCTGAAGAACCAACCGCAAATCTTAATCTTGCTGTTGCATACACACTGAAACAAATGCCAACAGATGCGTTTAAGTATTATGATAGATATTTGAAATACGCACAAGACAAAACAAACGAAAAATACAAAGAAATTCAAACGCAAATTGAACGTAACAAAAAAATTGCAAATGATTATTTGAAACTTGGCGTTCAATATCAAGCACATAGCGACAAACTTTCAGCCCTAAAATGTTACAAGCGAGCTAATCAATATTATCCTAATTTTTCAAAAACTCATTTAAACCTTGGCTCACTTTATTTCGCGGATAAAAACTACGAGGAAGCGGCCAAATATTGGACAAAGGCAATGTTTTTAGATCCAGCTTATCCAAAAACTGTTTCAAACCTTGCAATTTGCCACGACATGCTCAGACAATTTGACTATGCATATTGCTACTACACAATTTTTGCCTCATTTGTTATTAACAACCCCGCTGAATACAGCAAAGTTGTAACTCGCTGTCATAAAATTAAGCCTTATCTTAATGAGAATCCGCTATTGACAGAAAACCACATTATTGTTGCAAAAAAAGCGTTTGCAAATTGTAATTACAGCAAAGCAATTTGCGAATTTAAAAATTACATCATTCTAAAACCTCAAGAACAAGAGGTGTACCTTGAAATGATTAATAAACTAGAACAGTTCTTAAATCCAGAACGCACTATGATTGACATTTGCAACGACAAAGGTATAAAACTTATGGGACAACATAAGTTTCAAGAGGCACAAAAATATTTTGCCAGAATATTAGTTTTGGCAGATAGCGGAACTCCTGATTACGTAAATGCAAAAAGAAAATTCGGAATATGCTTACAAAACTCTTAATAATATTTAAACATAACTATGGTGTAGCAAAAAAATTTGTTTACACAAAAATTTTACGCAGAAAGTATTACAGAAAAGGTCATTGCCGTTGCTGTGGCAGATGCTGCCAACATATTTATGTTAAGCATGGAAAACACATGGTTCGTGATAGAAAACAATTTGAGAAACTTCAATTGTTGCATAGGTTTTACACATACCTAGAGGTTGTGGGAGAAGACGAATCCGGCTTAATCTTTACGTGCAAAATGTTAAAAGATAACAAATGTTCTATCCACTTGACACGTCCGCCTATTTGTAGAAGATATCCTCAAGAAGAGCTTATAATGATGGGTGGAGGACTTTCTGAAGGTTGCGGTTATCGCCTTGAACCGATTTTGAGCTTTGCTGAAGTTTTAGAAAATGTAATGAAAAAATCTTAAACATTTGACATGCCTTAAATCTTATTGTCTAATAGATAATAAGTAATTACTTGGGTAGGAAAATGTACATAAAGCAACTTGAAATTGATAATTTTAAGTCTTTTGCACGAAAAGTTGATATACCTTTACTAGAAGGATTTACAACAATTTCAGGACCTAACGGTTCAGGCAAAAGTAATATCATAGACAGTATTCTGTTTGCTTTGGGGTTGGCAACAACCCGTAATTTACGTGCAGAAAAAGTTTCCCACCTTATTTCTACCTACACAAACCGTAATGATGCTTTTGTTAAAGTAACTTTTGGCGGACTTGACAACGAACCGGATTTTTCTATTGCAAGACGCCTTAAAAAAGCCTCAAACGGTACATATTTAAGCACTTATTTTTTGAATGACAGTGTTTCTACCCTTACTGACATTCATACTTTATTAGAAAAATATAACATCACTCCAAACAGCTACAACGTAATCATGCAACTTGATGTAATGAGCATCACTAACTGTACAACAATGGATAGAAGAAAGATTGTTGACGAAATTGCTGGCGTTGCCGACTTTGACCGCCGTATAGAAAAGGCTACAGGCGAGTTAGATGTAGTTGAACAGCGTGTAGAGAAATCTCAATTCATTTTGACTGAAGTTGAAGGCAGACTGAAGCAGTTAGAAGAAGAAAAAGAAGTTGCTCTTAAATATCAAAAATTAAAAGACGAAAAAGCAACTTATGAAGGCCAAATCAATGCAGTGCGTTTCTTTGATATCAAACGTAACCTTGAGGCTGCACATGAAAATATTTTAACCTTTGGTAAAAAGAAAAAAGAAGCTGAAATTGACTTAAAAGACACTTCTGAAAAATTAAAACTTATCAAGGAAAAATATGACGAAGTTCAAAAGGAAGTAAAAGAAAAGGGTGAAGACCGCCAATTAGAATTAAAGGCAAAAGCACTTGAGTTACAAAGCAGTATCAACCGTAAAAACGACTCAATCACATACGCCGACAAACAAATTGCTGATGGCTTAAAATCTATCGAAAACGCCAAAAATGGCATTGAACAATTAAACAAGAAAATTGAAGATACAAAGTTAAGCATCGGACTTAAAAATGATGAAATAAAAATTTTAGACAAAGAAATTGATGAAAATCAAGCTAATTTAAACAAAGTACTTGAAGAAATGACAGGTCTAAATAAAACGGAAGACCAGTATATTGAACGTAGCAAGTCTTTGCGTGACAAAAAAGAAAAATTACAAGAAGAAGCTAATAAATTACTTCAAGAAAAAGTGCCGTTAGAAAATGATTTAAAAAATTTACGAGAAAAACTTGATAATGCAAAACTAGAGCTTGAAAGATTAGAAAAATTTAAGGCTGAGTTTGATACAAACAAGGACAAGCTTCAACTTGAAGTCGAAAATTTAACAAAAGAATTGGAAGATTTAAAAATCGTTCAAACCAAGTTAATGAACGACATTACAACAAACAAAAACAATTTAGAAGAAACAAACTTTGACATAAACGCTTTGTACAAAAAGATTACAACTCTTGATGCACAAAAAGAAGTTCAAAGAGCATCTTCTAATTACGCAGTGGAATATGTTATAAATTCAAATGTAAAAGGCGTTCACGCACCATTAGTAAAATTAGGTAAGGTTGACAAGGAATATGCATTAGCTCTTGAAACTGCTATTGGCGGCAGAATGGAACACATCGTTGTTGAAAACGAATATGTTGCATCGAGCGCAATTGAGCTATTGAAATCGAGTGGTGCAGGTCGTGCAACCTTTATTCCATTAAACAAAATCAGAAAAGCACCAACAAGCTTGAACTTGCCTAAAGAAAAAGGTGTAATTGATTTTGCTATCAATTTGATTGACTTCAACGACATTTATTTAGATGCATTTTTCTATGCAGTTGGCGAAACTCTTGTTGTAGAAAACGAAAACGTAGCCCGCAAATTAATGGGTAAATACCGTATGGTTACACTTAGCGGTGAAATATACGAAAAAACAGGTTCTATCACAGGTGGTAAAGCGAGAAAAACAGGTCCTAAATTTAGCCAAAATGATGATTCTGAGTTAGAAAAATTAAAAATTAAGCAATCAGAATTGAAACAAAGATGCGCTAAGTTAGAACAAGAACGAATTGAAATTGAAGACAAACTTACAAAGGTTCGTCACGATTACTCAGAAACGACAACCGCATTGTCTGAATCAAAAGCTGACTTACGTCAATTGTTAAAAGAAGGTGAAGAAACTGATGCTAGAATTGAAGAAGGTCGCAACTACATCAAAACTGAATCGCCAAACCTCGACAAAATTTCAGCAAAATTAGACAAATTAGAAGAAAAAGATGTTGAATTAAACACTTCAATTTTAGACATTCAAGCTGAAATTGAAGAAGTTGAAAAATTATTAGATAACGATACCTTGAAGGCATTGAAAGAAAAAACAGCAGAATTTGAAGACAACATCAAACGTTTAAATCACGACAAAATGCTTGCAATGAACGACATTACAGTTGCAGACAAAGAAATTTCTTTTAACGAAACCGTTATCGGAACTCGTCATAACGACATTAAGGAAGCTGAAAAGAAAAATAAAGGCTACGCAGAAGACAAGATACGCTTGAAAGATGAAATTAAAGTTGTTGAAGAGGAATTGGCACAATTAAATGTCTTGATTGAAGAAATTTCAGAAAAATTAAAAGAACTTCAAGCAGAACGTGACAAAATTAACAACGAACTTTTAGATTTAGAAAAATCTAAACACTTAAAAGAATCTGATATTGAAAAAATAGGCGAACAAATTGAATCGTTCAAAGCTCGCAGACGCGAACTTGAACCTCAATTAGACTCAGCAAAACAAGTTCTTGAAGAAGCAGGCGTTAACATCAATGAACTTGAGCCATCAACAATTTCAATTGAAGAAATTAACGCAAAAATTCAAAGATTGCAAAAACGAATGGACGAACTTGGCGACGTTAACATGCGTGCAATCAGCGATTTTGAAACAGTTTCGGCTCGTCAAGCTGAAATGAAGGAGCAAATTGAAACACTTTCAAAAGAAAGAAAAGAAATTTTAGACAGAATGAGTGGTTATGAACAATTGAAGAAGGAAGCGTTCATGAAGACCTTTAACAATTTAAATATCCACTTCAAAGAAGCTTTTGCAAACCTTGCAGAAGGTGAAGGTTCATTAGTTCTTGAAAAACCTGAAGAACCGTTTGAAGGAGGTTTATCAATGAATGTTCAGCCTCGTGACAAAAAGCTTCAACGTCTTGAAAGTATGTCTGGTGGCGAAAAATCAATCACAGCGCTTGCCTTTGTATTCGCTATCCAAAAATATTTACCAGCTCCATTCTATGCATTCGATGAAGTTGACCAAAGTTTAGACGGTATTAACGTTGAAAAATTGGCAAATTTAATCCAATCTCAATCAAAAAATACGCAGTTTATAGTAGTTAGTCACAGAAAACCTATGATAGAATCAGCTAATAGGACAATTGGTGTTACCCAAAAAGAAAAAGGTATCACTAAGGTAACAGGTGTAAAATTAAGAGATTAGTAATATGACAGAAGCATTTAAATTAGAAAATATAGAACAAGAGAATTCGTTTCAATCTGAAGGTATTGAAATCTTAGTTCAAATGGCAAAAGCAGGCAAAATTGACCCTTGGAACATTGATATTGTTGATGTTACAGACAAATACCTAGCCCATCTTTTTGAAATGAAAGCTCAAAACCTTAGAACTACTGGCAAAACCTTCTGGTTCGCATCAATTCTTTTAAGACTTAAATCTAACGTACTTGAAGGGAACGATATTTTTGATTTTGAAGACGAAAATCAAGACGATTACGAATTAACCGATGATGAAATTATCGACAATTACGAACCTCCAACAAACAACGTAATTTCATTTAATGAGGTTCTACAACGTCGCACGAGTGTAAAAATCAATCGTAACCGTACAGTTACCTTGAAGGACTTGATTAGACAATTAGAATTTTACGAAATGTTAGAGAAAAAACATTCTCTAAAACAAGCTCACGAACGCGCAAAAAGACGTGTTCGTAACTATGCAAACTTGTCTGCAGAGGACATCGTAAATTTGGCTCATGAAGAATTTATTGAAAACTCAGTTCAAGCAATTCAAGCTAAATTAGAAAAAATATTTAACAAAGAAGAAAAAGTAGAACTTCACGAACTTGTATCAATCGGTATGAGCAAGGTTACAGCATTTATCGCCTTGCTATTCTTGACAGCAGAAGGCAAATGCGACCTTGAACAAGATGAATTTTACTCAGATTTATATGTGGTGAAAGCGTAATGGAAAAGCTAAAAGCAAGAATTGAAGCGGTTTTATTCACAACAGGTAAAGCCCTACAAACAAGTGAAATAGCAGAAATTTTGGAAACCGATAACGATAGCATTGAAGAAGCAATGCTTGAGCTTATAATGGACTATTCCTCACGCGAAGGCGCATTAGAAATTGACGATGAAAACGGTTATATTCTTCAAGTAAAAGAAGAACACATGGACATCGTTGAAAAACTTTGCCCAGTAGATTTAAAACCAGCAGCTTTAAGAACTTTAACCGTAATTGCGTTAAAAGAACCTATCCGCCAATCCTATTTGAAGGAAATTAGAGGCGCAAACGCATACGAACACGTAAAAGAACTTTTAGACATGGGCTTAATCTCTCGTCACAAGGACAAGAACGGTCGCTCATTTAATATTAAAACTACACCAAAATTTGCAGAATACTTTAAACTTAAGGGCGATGCAAAAACTCTTGCAAGAATCCTTGAAGTTGATAAGGGTATTACTGATGAGGACGAGCCTACAGCTATCCTACCTACAGAACCTTCTAGTGATGAGGAAGCTATTTAATTTCTGCATTTACACGTTCAAACACGATTTTGGGATTACGTAAGTAACAAGTATCTCTATCTTTTGATGCTTGCTCACAAATTTGTGCAAAAATATTATCAATATCTTTAATTGATTTGCCATTTTTTATTAAGTTCGTCAATACATATTTTATACCCGTTACAGGTAAAAAATGAGTTACAAAGTAAACCAAACCGCCGTTGTTTCTTGATGCACGTTCTATGTACTTTTCAGTGAGAGCAGTTGAAAAGACCACATCAATATGCTCAAAACATACATCTCTAAGC
>CAVFBQ010000125.1:0-14200 GCA_963620455.1 uncultured Eubacteriales bacterium | reverse complement strand
AGGAATTATCACCATTTGCACCAAGCATTACAACAATGACTATTCCAACAGAAGATATCGGAACAGTTATCGGACCAGGTGGTAAACAAATTCGTGCTATTATTGATGCTTCAGGCGCTGAAATTGATATTCAAGATTCAGGTCTTGTAACAATCACTTCAAACGACCAAGAAGGTGCAAGAATCGCTATCAATATGATTAAACAACTTACATTCAAACCAGAAGTTGGTATGGTTATGAAAGGTAAAGTTGTAAGAATCATTCCTATCGGCGCATTTGTTGAATTAGGTGGCGGTAAAGACGGTATGGTTCACATTTCTCAAATCTGCAAAGAAAGAATTGAAACTATCGAACCACACGTAAACGTAGGCGATGAAGTTGTTGTTAAGATTATCAAAATCGACGACAAGGGCAGAGTAAACTTAACAATCAAGGGTGTTACAGACGAAGAAAAAGCATCTGTAATGTAATTTGATTGCTAAAAAACAAAATAAAACCAAAAGGCGGTTGGGATTTTATCCCAACCGCCTTTTGTATCAAAATTTGCGCGTAATTCAAATATACCGAATTACGCGCAAAAAAAAACCACTTATGAATAAAGTGGTTTTGGAATTTTTTTTGTAATTCCTCGTGTAGAAGGTTAGTGTGTGGTAGGTTAGTGTGTAGTGTGTGTGTTGTATAAAACTTTCTTCTTCTCAAATAACTCTTTAAATATCTCTCGTACTTATATAAAGTATTTTTGAAAAGTAAGATTTCGGACATGTGGATTTTTGTTACAAAACTTAATTTTTAATTCTGAAAGTCAATAAATACGGTATTTTGTAATTAATTTTATGTGTGATATAATTAAGAAAAGAGTAAAATTATAGAGGTTTTGACATGTCAATTAGAAAAGTTTTAAAGTTTGGTGACCCATTTTTAAGAGAAAAAGCCAAAGAGGTTCACAAAGTTTCTAAAAAAATTCAAGATTTAGTAACTGATTTATTAGATACAATGTATGCTGAAAATGGCGTGGGCTTGGCAGCCCCTCAAATAGGTGAAAATTATAGAGTTTTTGTAGTTGACGTTTCAACAGGCGACCAGCCCTTGAATCCAATAGTATTCATTAACCCTAAAATCATTAAAAAATCAGGTGCAACTATTAGTAACGAAGGCTGTTTGAGTTTTCCAGAGGCTTATACAGAGGTTCGCCGTTATAGTGATGTAATGGTTAAGGCAATGGATAGAAAAGGTCGCTCTTTCGTTTTGGAAGCTCATGACGGTTCACTTTTAGCACGTTGTATTCAACATGAAAACGATCATTTGGACGGTATTCTTTTTGTTGATCACGCTTTGAACCGTTTTGATGCTGAGGAAACTTTAAAAGAACACAATTTGCCTGATTTACAAGTAGATAAAATGCTTGATGAACCTGAATTACAAGCAAAAATTGAAGAATTATTAGAACAAATTGACACAACTGAAGAAACAAAAGAACAAGACGAAGATGACAAATAAGATTAAAGTTGTATTTTTTGGCACTCCAAAAATTGCCTTAAAATCGTTAGAGTATTTAATAAATTCAGATAAAATAGAGGTTATGGCGGTTGTAACTCAACCTGATAAACCCGCAGGACGCGGACATAAATTAACTATGTCGCCTATCAAGCAATGCGCATTAGAGCATAATTTGCCTGTGTTTCAACCAAAATCAATAAGAAAAGAACCCGAAATTCAAGAGGAATTGAAAAAACTTGAACCTGATTTCTTTGTAACTTTTGCCTTTGGTCAAATTTTGTCGCAAGATGTTTTAGATATTCCAAAATATGAAACAATCAATTTGCATGCCTCGTTATTGCCACGTTACAGAGGTGCAAACCCATTACAACGCGCTATTATAAATGGTGATAAACAAACTGGTATCTGCACAATGGTTACAGAACTTGGTTTAGACTGCGGTGATGTTTGTATGCGTGAACCAATCGAGATTACAGACTCTTTAAACTGTGTTCAGCTGTTTGATATTGTAAGTGAAAAATCACCTGAAATGCTTGAAAAAACACTTATTGGCTTGGTTGATAAAACTTTGACACCTGAAAAACAATGTGAAGACGGTGTTTGTATGGCAAACAAACTTACAAAAGAAGAATGTAAAATTGATTGGACAAAGTCTGCACAAGATATTCATAACCTAGTAAGAGGTATTTATCAATGCCCAAGCGCTTATTTTATATTTAACGATAAAATTATAAAAGTGCTTGAAGCTCGTGTTGAAACTGGAAAAGGTACAGCTGGTGAATTTTTAAATATCACAAAAGAAGGCATTGAGGTCGCTTGTGGTGAAGGAAGTCTTTTGTTGATGCGTGTTAAGCCAGAAGGTAAAGGCGAAATGCCCGCAAGAGATTGGTATAACGGAGTTAAAAAGAAATGATATCAAAAGGAATTAGAGGCGCAATAACAGTTGAGGCTAATACAGAAGAAGCTATTAAAGAGGCTACTTTAGAGCTTTTGACAGAAATTGTAGAAAAAAATAATATTGAGGAAGCTGATATTTCGCATATATTCTTTACTTTGACAAATGACTTGAATGATTCATTTCCGGCAAAATTTGCTCGCTTAGATTTCGGTTGGAAAAAAGTTGCAATGATGTGTCATCATGAACTTGACGTGCCAAACTCTTTGCCAATGTGCTTGCGCGTTATGATTGTTATAAATTGTGGTGAAAACTTTGAACCTGAATTTGTATATTTAAAAGGTGCTGAAAAACTTAGAAGCTAAAATTATGATGTATTTTGATAATTTAACCTTGAAGGCTTTTGTTGAGGAGAATGTAGACTTTTTTACAGGTGCGAGAATCCAAAAAGTTCAGCAACCAACACGTAGAGAGTTTATTTTTACGCTAAGAAATAACGGCGAAACAAGAAAGTTTTATGCAAATATTACTCCAAATTTGCATCATGTTTGCTTTATGAGTAAGGAAAATGAGGCGAAAAGGTACTTGGAAATTCCAAAACAACCACCAATGTTTTGCATGCTTTTGAGAAAATATGTCGAAAGCGCTAAAATTTGCAGAATAGAACAACCTTTCTACGAAAGAATTTTAGAAATTTATATAGAAGCTTATAACGAATTATCAGAAAAAATCCAATTATGCTTGGCTTTTGAGCTTATGGGTAAACATTCAAACATTGTTTTGTACTCAACTGATACAAATATGATTTTGGGTTGTGCGCATAACGTTGGAGCTGAAAAGAGCCGTGATAGAGAAATGCGTGGGAATGTTCCGTATATTTATCCGCCAAAGCAAAATAAGCGTGACTTTTTGAGTTACTTCGGACAAATTAACTTTGATTTACTAGCTGATGATTTTTACGGATTTTCAATACCTTTTGCAAAAATGTGTGAAGGGCAAGATTTAGAAACAATTAAGGATTTTCTTGAATTGAAATACATTTCACCTGTAATTAGCAAGGATTATTCAAAATATTCCTTGTTTAGTAAAATTTTGAAAGGTATTCCGCAAGAGTCCGTAAATACAATGATTGACAACTATTTTGCATATCATCAAAACAAAGAAATTTTGTCGAATTTAAAAACAAAATTGTCAACAAATATTCAACATCGCTTGAAAAAAGCAAAAAATTCGCTTGATAAAATTAATCGTCAATTACAAAAAGAAAAAAATGCTGAAAAATATCGCAAATATGGCGATTTGATTATGGCTAATTTGTACAATCTAAAAGAGTACTTAAAAACTTGTACGCTAACAGATTGGGAAAACAATCAAGAAATTATGATTGATTTAGATGAAACGAAAACGCTAAAAGACAATGCCAATAGATATTTTAAACTTTATAACAAGTCAAAACGTTCGTCAGAAAAGCTACAAGAACTAAAACAAGAGCTTGTAGATGAAATTGGATATTGTACTCAAACACTTTATACAATTGAGGTTGCGGACAACAATGAAATCTTAAATGAAATTAAGGAAGAAGTTTTGAAAGAAGACACACCTAAAAAATTTCAAGTGAGTAATATTGAAACTCACGAAATTCAAGGTTTTACAGTTTATGTGGGCAAAAATAATAAGCAAAACGATTTTATAATTTCAAAACTTGCTAAAGATAATGATATGTGGTTTCATTCCCACAATTGTGCAGGTTCACACGTTTTACTAAAACTTACAAATGGCGAAGAACCAAACGACGAGTTAATTTTTGAGTGTGCAAAATTGGCAAAAAATAACTCACAGGGTGCAAACTCAAGCAAAATCGGTATAATTTATACACGCAGAAAGTATTTACGCAAACCGCCAGCTGCAAATTTGGGTTACGTGACTTACAAAAATGAACAAGAAATTATAATTGACTAAGCGGTGTAAGATTGTGGTGGCAATCAGTTCCGCCTGTTTTAATTAAGCCATATTTGTCTGCAATTTTTTCCATAATGTGTCGAGAGTGGAATTTGATAATTCCGCGATGTCTATCATAAGGGTAATAAACTTCAAGTCCGTCAAGCCCAATATCTTTAAGTGTTTTAACAAAGTCATCCATGTTAAAACACCAGCAACAAGCAGGGTGGGCTAAAACTGCGATGCCGCCAGCGTTATGGATAGCTTGGATTAGTTTTTTTACGTCACGACGAGCAAAAATTCTAACCAAATCGGCTTCTGTTTCTTTTTTATCTTTTGCTAAAAATGGTTTCAATTCCTCGCTATGAACGTCAATGCCGTAGCCTAAAAGGTGGAAAAAAATTCCACGATACCAGCAATCAAATTCAACGCCTGTGATTATAAAATTTTCTTTTAATAAATCAGTTTCCAAATATGCGTTAACTGTATTGTGGTCAGTTACTGCAATGTATTCAAATCCTTTGTCACGTGCTTCTTTTATCAATTCATCAACACTTAATTCTCCGTCTGAAAATTTTGTATGAATGTGTAAATTGACGTTATTTAAAAAGTTTTCTTTAGTGAAGGATTTAATTAATTCTTTGTAATCCATTTTCATATTTCCCGTATTTATAATAAAATAATTATACAATAAATTTACGAGGATAACTATGGCAAATGAAAATAAGACTGTGTTTGGTATATTTACAGAAGCGGTGGGCATTTATTTACAACACTTGCCAACTTTTGTAAAATATATGACCTTCCCTGTATTAGGGCAATTTTTTGGTGTAATTCTTGCGTTTGGGCTGTCTTTAGGTTTTGCTTTTAATGCGACAATTACTGGTGTAGATCCGTCAATGATTTTGCCACTTACCCTAATCTTAACAATTCCAGGGTTAGTAATTTTTGTAAAAGCTTTTTGGGAATATTTGCTTGCTTATGTTGCAATTTCTTCAATGGCAGAAAATACAGTTAAATCTGGAAAAATTTATGATATTAATGCTCACAAACAAGTTGCACTAAAAAGAATTCCTGATTTTGTTGGACTTTGGTTGTTGTTTGGAGTATTTACATCAATTGCATTGCTTCCGCCGATGTGGTTTTTTGGCGCTTTAATTTTCGTGTTCTTAGTTCTAATCTTTCAAGTTTTTACATTCGAGAAATTGGCAACTCCAACAGAATGTTTCAAACGTAGTTGGACACTTGTAAAAACAGATTTTTGGGGAACTTTAGGTTTGTTAGCTTTAGTTGGAATTTTAACTTATTGGCTAATACCAAAACTTTTTGAACTTGTTTTGACCGCAATTCAAGTAATGGCATTATTAACTATGTTGATAGATCCAATGCTTACAGATACAATCAACACTTGGAATACTGCATTTTCAACTTTGGGGATTCCTTTTGTAATTACTTCACTTATGATTACAAAAATGATTGTCGGGACTGTTATTTCAGCTATTGTAATCTGTTATACCTTGCCAATTCGTTCAATAGCTTGGACTTTGTGGTACAAAAATCTTAATACGGCTATGATTAAAGTTAATTCCAAAAAGAAAAAGAAAGCTGATAAAAAAGAAAATGTTTAGATGTCGTTATTGCAAAAGTGTTGATAAATTTGAACTTATGTTCGCTCCAAGTTACGAAGGTGACAGAAATTTCTCTCAACACTATAATAATAGAAACCAAATTGAAATAAGTGTTGACGGATATTCTTTTGTGCCGTCACTTGATTTTATGAATGAACATGCAGTTTGCAAATATTGCGGACAAGCTTACACTTGGGAATATGAATTTGAAAAGGAAAGGTGAATAAGAAAATGAGAAAAGATGGAAGACAAAATAACGAATTAAGACCTGTAAAATTTATCAGAGATTTTACAAAAAATGCACTGGGCTCTGTTTTGGTAGAATTCGGTGATACAAAGGTTATAACAACTGCCTCAGTTGAAATGAAACAACCAAAATGGATGGATAAAGAGTCAACTCAAGGTTGGGTTACGGCAGAATATTCACTTTTGCCTTCATCAACATCAACTCGTTGTGAAAGAGAAAGAAACAAAATTTCAGGTAGAACTCAAGAAATTCAAAGACTAATTGGCAGAAGTCTAAGAGCTTGTGTTGATATGGAAAAAATGCCTAAAATGACGCTTACAATTGATGCCGATGTGATTCAAGCAGATGGCGGAACAAGAACAGCAAGCATTTGTGGAGGTTTTGTTGCATTAAAAATTGCCGTTGAAAAATTAATGGAGCAAGGTGTGTTAAAGAAAAATCCAATAAAAGAAGAAATCGGTGCAATATCTGTTGGTATTGTAGATGGCGAAGTTCGTCTAGATTTATGTTATGAAGAAGATTCACACGCTCAAGTTGATTCAAATGTTGTAATGACAAAATCTGGAAAAATTATTGAGTTTCAAACAACAGCAGAAGGCGATCCTTATGACCAACAACAATTAATGGAAATTTTTAATACAGCAAAAGCAGGTATTGAGCAAATTATTCCATTGTATGAATAATTAAATAATGTATAAAATAAAGCTCCGTGTCAATTGACACGGAGCTTTATTTATACATTTAATTAGTTATATTCATGCATTAAACATAAATCTTTGCGGTGTTTTTTGCCGTCGTACTTGATTAAATCAAGTTCTTCATAAAGGCTTTCTGTCGCGTGATTGATTGTTTTTGCGTTGCATGTAACCAAAAGAGTTCTGTCGCCTACAGTTTCGTATTCAAGATATCTGTTTTTAATTGTGTTGAAGTGCGCAACCTTTGTATTTTCGTTTAAATCGTCAAGTCCTGTAATTACAGAGCCGCTTTTTCTTCCAGAGGATAAAACAGCAGAAACGGCAACGTCATCACTCATATCAATCCTTTGGTAATCATCAGCAAATGAACCCGTAGAGCAGGCTTGCATTAAATAGTATAAGTTTTCGTTCATTAATGATAAAACGCCTTGACAATCGTGTTCTTGAAGAGAGGAATTAAATTCCAACGCTACAACATTGTTATCAGCTGTTAATACTGCATCTAAACCTAAAATTCCGATGTATGGTTTTCCATTTTGAGCCAAATTGTCCAATGTTGGGAATATAAATTCATTCATTATGTAATGTTCAATTTCATCAGAAACCTTGTAGTCTGGCGCATAACAGCCCATTCCGGGGGTTAAAAGCCCACCGTCACCGTCTAGTGCAAACTTGTAGTTTGCTACAGTTGAAAGAGGTAGAGCGTTGTATCCGTCTGTAACTACATAGAATGAAAATTCGTGACCGTAGATATAATCTTCAATAATCATACGTTGTTCACCGCGCAAGAAAGATTCTTCAATGAAGGATTTTGCAATCGAATAAGAACTGCAAATCAACATACCGTTTACATCTCTGTGTGCGTCAGTTTTTACGACAATCGGCATTTGAGTGTTTCTTGCATAATCAAGTGCGAGAGGTTGTTTTTCAAAAATGCCAAATTTTGCAGTTGGGATTCTTAATTTATACATAAATTTTTTGCCAAAAGATTTGCTCGTGCAAATTTCTGCTGCTTTTGCACTTGGTCCAAAAACTTGTTGTCCGTTGCTTTCAAAAAATCCTGCGATATCAGACTTAATAGCTTTTTCGCTTGAAACAACAGTTAAATCTATTAAATTCTCCATTGCAAATTCTAATAACTTAACGTCTTCGTCTTCTCTTATGTCAACGCAAGTGCAAAACTCTTTCAGTGCATCGTTACCGCTTGCAACGTAGATATTTTCTACACAATCAAGCTCAGATAATTTTTTTGCCAATGCATATTCTTTTGCACAACTTCCAATAATTAATACATTTTTACGATTTATTTTTTTCATAAATCCATTATACTACATAAAAAGTAGGAGATTTGTTAAGATATATTAATTTTTCTTTGCGAATTTCGACAAAAATATGACTTTCTAAAATTTTTCATTAAATAAAAATTACGAGAGAGAGAAATTTTTTAAGAGCGAGCGAGGTCTACATTATGGCAAACACAAACAACATCATTACACTATTTAATAACTTTTTAGCATCACCAGCAGTACGTCAACAAGTTCCTGCAACTACAACTCCTGCTGTAAAACCAGTTGATTCAAACCCATTCAATCCAAATCCATTTGTTACAAAAACAGTTGATATGAATAATTATGCAAAAAACAGACCTGTAAAAGGCGGTTATTTTGCAGGATATTATAACGGTAAACCAAACATCGTTGGACAAAGATTATTCGTTGAAGTATAATTCGACGACATTAGGTCGGTACGTTAAAAGTAGTTAAAGAGAAGGACACGCTAATTCACTTGATTTGCGTGTCCTCCTTGTAAACAGTCTTTTATAGAATCAAAAGTTACACTCAAAATTCTATTGATTGAATCTTGTGTGTTGTAAGCTACATGTGGCGTAATGATTACGTTGTTAAGTTGGCTCAAACGACGAGTTATAATTACCTTTGAGATACACTCTTTGTCAGAATTTTCTAATTTTTCAGTAATATCGCCATATCCGAGATTAATTTTTTCGCATTCGCTTACATCTAACCCAGCGCCAGCAATGTTATTATTTAAAAGGGCGTTGTACAAATCTTCACTTTCAATCAATTCGCCTCTAGCGGTGTTAATTATTATGGCTGTATTTTTCATTAGAGCTAATTCTTTTTTTGTTATTAGATAACGAGTTTCTTTTGTTAATGGTACATGAAGCGTAATGATGTCGGCTTCTTTATAGATAGTTTCTTTTTCGCAATAATCAACCTGAAAATCTTTTATTAATTCAGGATGTTGCAAATAATCAAACGCTAAAATTTTCATTCCGAAAGCGCGAGCAATTTTGCAGACAGAAGCTCCGATTGCACCTGTACCAATTACACCAAGCGTAAGAGCGTTAAGTTCTCGTCCAACGTAATTGTTTGTGTCAAATTTGAATGCGTGAGAGTCGTTCAGTGCTGGAATTAAGCGCCTTACGAGAGCAAGCATTAACGTAAATGTATATTGCACAACGGAATATGCGCCATAATTTTCGACATTCAAAACTTTTATGTTTTTACATTGGCAAGCTTCAATATCAATGTGGTCGTAACCTGTAGAACGTGTCGAAATAATCATTAAATTAGGAAATTGCTCCAATATTTTAGGAGTGATTTCGGATGTGATAAAAACGCTTATAACGCTTGCTGTATCCTTTATTTCTTGTGGTAAATTTCCAACTGTTGTTTCATTTAAGCTACTTTCAAAAAATTCAATATCAAAGTCATGAAATTGATGTCTTTTAAAAAACTTTTTTTCTGCATCTTTATAATCAAAAATCAACATTTTTAAACTCATAATAAGCTCCTTTTTCAAAATATTATGAGTAAATTAGAAAAATATTTATATTCGACAAGTAGTTAATTATAAAAACTAAGGGCGGAGCCAAAGGCTCCGCCCTTAGTAAAAGACTTATTGATACATCGTACTCAAGAATTCATTGTATACGTTATGTCTGTAATCCTTTGCTGCTTGTGAGGTGTTGAAAATGTTGTTATAATGGCTTGCCACATCACCATAAGTTGAACGATTTTCGCCATTCTCCATTAAATCGTGAGTGTTTGAATATGGGCATTGAGGGAATAAATCATGCATTTGCATATAGACAGGAAGTTTCCAGCCTGGGTTACGATATGCGTGAAGTGCGTTTTTAATTCTGTTTAGTCGTTGCTCAAACGGCATTCCGCCACGGTCGTTGTCGTCTGAGATTACAGGACCAGCCGCGTATTCATCATTCCAACTTTGTTTGTCATATTCGTGAAGAACGTTGTTGAAATCATCAGCTCTGCCCCAGTCGTTACCTGCAGTTAGACCCATTTCTTTGAAACGAGGATTCATATCGCATTTTTCACCGATTAGTGCAATGTCATCTCTACCCGTTTTAGAACGAATTTGTTGTGTAATATATTGCATTTGGTTGAAGTTAGGAACAGCTCCTGAACCGCAATAATTACCCATATCCCAATTGCCAACGTGTTTTGCGCTGTCAAAGAAGATTGCGTCAAAACCTAAATCAACTGCCCAGCAGCAAGCATCAATAAACGCTTTCTCGTGTTTGTTCCAGTCAAAAGGTTCGCCTTTTACTGTCATTTGACCTGCTGAAAGTGGCATTCTAATACCTGTTTTTAAACCTCTCAAATGCGCAATGTCGTTAAACGCTTTGACCTGTTCATCGTCACCCATTCTTTGTCCGTCACGGCAAAGTTTGTCAGAGGTTAAATTTTTAGAAATTCCTGAATGTAAATCAACAGTATAAAGTGAAGAATGACCCGTTCTTCCGTCATTTTCTCTATTCATTGCTGGATATAGTTGAGATAAGATTATACAATTTGCGTTACTTTTGCCTGAGGGGGGAATTGCAGGAATCAACTTCATAACGTTAAGTAACCCTTCACTCTTTTTGTCACCTTCAGTAAGTGCAACGGTACGAGGATTAATTTCTATGTAATTAGCTCTACGCCCCCATTTGTCACCATAATTTGGTGTCGGAATATAAGATGGGATTCCAGGGTAGCAGTTTGGTTGCTTGTTAAGAGTGCAAATAGACTGAATAGCATCCATTGGAGAGCGTTTTAATAAATCCTCTGGATTTGTATCAACCCATTTTTTCCAACCTGTGTTTCCGCCATTGTATAAATGACTTTTTGTTTCGTTATCTTCGTAAACGTCGTTATTACCTTTTAATATCCAAAAAAGCTTTTTGGCAGGTTGTTGATCGCCGTAATATCCTTTGAAATTAACTAAAGATTTGTTGTAAACACCCATCATTTCAAGCGCTGAGGCTTGGGTGTTTTTTTGTGTACTAATAGGCATAGTCATAGCTGAATGCTTGACGTTATTTATTTTAGGTGAAATTTTTATGCCATTGAGTGCAGAAATCTTCATACTCTATCTAATGTTCGTAATAAAAAACATTGTTAGAGCAGGGTGTATTTATTTACAAACTTTTACACAAGATTTTTCAAGCATAAATGCGTTCATTTTATCTTCTAAATGAGTGTTAAAATGAGCGTTAATTTCTTTGATAAAGTAGCAAGGGCTTGTTACGTTTATTTCAATAATTTTTTCATCAACAACATCTAAGCCCGCCAATTGAATTCCTATTTTTTTTAATCCTTGTGCGACTTGGGTGAATTTTTCTTTTTCACCCTCTGTTAAAATAGCTTTTTTTAAGAATTCATCAGAGTGAGTGTTAAACTTGAAATCGTCTTTTGTAGGTAGTTTTTGTACACATTCGTCTAATGCTTCGCCGTTTAAAACCAAAACTCTTTTATCTCCGTTTTGAGCAAGAGGAAGATATTTTTGAATCATTGCAAGCGATTTTCCATCATGCGTTAGAGTTTTAATTATGCTCAAAGTATTTTTGTCGCCTTCTTTCAAGTACATTACACCTTGACCGAAACAGTTATTTAGCGGTTTTAAGATGATTTCTTTATGAATGCTCAAAAACTCTTCAATATCATCTTTTGATGCTGTAACAATATTTTCAGGCATGAACTCACGGAATAAATTTGCATGCAATTTTTCGTTAAAACTTCTAATTGCACTTGTGTCGTTGATAATTTGAGTTTTTGCTCTGTCAACAAAGTCAAAAATGTATGTTGCGCTGATGTAATCGTTGTCTACAGGAGGGTCTGGACGAAAGAAAACTTTTTCAAATTTATCTTCTATACAAAAATCTTCTGCATTTTTTTTATAAAAAATGTCGTTGTCCTTTTCATAAGTCTTGAAACATTTTGCATAACCTTTTCCAAGTTTTAAAGATAGGTTGTCGATAGTTGTAATATATGTTTCAACCCCATTTTCTAATAGCCCTTTAATCATCCAAAAATTGGTTACAAGTTGGTTAAATTCAAAATATTTTAATTCAATTCTGTCGATAACGACAAGCATGTTGCGCATAAATACCTCTTTTCAAAAAATATTTTAACACTAACATGTTTTGAGTGAATTGGTGTGATGAGTGATATGATATTACACCGAATTTTTCTCAAATAAAAAGCCACCTTGTAGGTGGCTTGGAAATTTTGTGTATAGGGAAGGAAATAAGGAAAATTTTTATCAATTACCTCAATTAAGAGAACAATTGGAATGATTTACTAATGTTATCGCTGATTAATGATTTTACTGAATCATATTCAGTTTTTAATGCGTTGTGTTCAGTATCCATTTCTTTCATTTGTTGATCTAATTTCTTTTCTTTTGAATTGATTTTAGCAGTTTTAGCATTATATTCAGCTTCAGCCTTTGCTAAATTTGTATCATCTGATTGAATTGCCATTTGAGTGTTGCCAGAAACTGTGATTTCTGTTGCACCTTCAACGTATGTGTGTGTTGATGGCTGAACTGTTGTAACTCCAGTTAATGTTGTAACTCCAGCTAATGTTTTAACTCCAGTTGATGTTGTAACGCTTGGATTATTTACATTTTCAGAGAATTTGATTTGATTAGATGTATCAATATTCACAGCACCATCTCTAAATGAACGAATATTATTAATATTAACAATAGTTGTTTCTGTTCCGCCTTCACCAATAAAGTATTGACCTGATTCAATCATTTCATACATTGTTGCTGCATCAACATTTCCGCTGAATACTTCGTTTGTTTGACGGTTAATCAATTTGTAACCAAATTGTGATAAGTTCTTTGGTGTCAAATCTACAGTTTGCATACTGTTTGTTTCAGTATTAAACGTTGTATAAGTTAATTTTGTTGCATTTAAAGCTTTGTTATAGTCGTTTGCAACTTGTTCAGATTCGTCTGAAAGACGAATTTTTGTATTAGAAATTTGTTGAGAGCGTAACTCAATATCATTCATACGAGAAGTGATTGATAATAATCTTGCTTGTGATGCTGACATTCCCATAATTTTACTCCTTATCAAATTCCTTACATAGGTAATATCGGTATAAAACCATGTAGACTTGAGGGTTTTAGACCTTTTTGTTACATTTGTTTACAAAATTTATCTGATAAGTTGGTTAAATGTAGAGCCTATTTGATTTTTATAAAGTAGATTTAAAACATAAATATCATTTTCGCTAGGTTTGTTTAGAGTTTTTTGATGAGGCACGAACATTAGGTCGTCGAATTCAACGCCATGTCCAAGCCCTAAAGAGTGTCCTAGCTCATGTAATATTGTGTGTAGAATGGTATCTTTGTCAATTTTTTTAGGTGAATTTGGATTTGGAAGTCCAACATCAATTGTGATAGCCTTAATTTCTGAGGCTACAATGCTTCTAAATTTGCATATGCCTTCTAGCTTTATTCCGACCTTACTCCAATTGATTACAATGTCAGCGCCTTGAGGTGAGTTTATTTGTTGAAATTTTACAGGGGCATATTCATTCCAAATTCTTATCGCATTTGAAATTGCATTATAATAATTTTGTTTTTCGCTCAGGCTTAATGTTGCAACGATTTGAGATACAAAAACATTGATAATATTTTTGTTGAACCGTGTCACTTTGTCGTTTATAAGAGAATCTTTAATGTAATTGTCAATTAAATTTGAAACCATTTTATTTGTTTACATAAATATCTTCAACTGAGTTTGGCGCTTTATTTGGAGTGTAAATTTTTAAGTATTCAATTACGTCTTCTGGTGTTTGTGCCAAATAGTACAACTCTCGAACGCTTTGACGTGCAAAATTCTCGTTTATAATGTGTTCAAAAAATTCAAAAAGTTTGTTGTAAAAACCGTTTGTGTTCAAGAAAATAACAGGTTTTGTGTTGTAGCCTATAATTTTGTGGTCTAAAATTTCTGAAATTTCTTCTAGGGTTCCAAATC
>CAVFBQ010000124.1:0-2296 GCA_963620455.1 uncultured Eubacteriales bacterium | reverse complement strand
TCGGATTTGGAAAATAGAATGTACCAACCATTGTCAGAAGTAAGAGAAAATGAAACTGAATACAAAGTAAGCGTTCAATTACCTGGTATTAAAAAAGAAGATATTAATATTGAATTGGACAAAAACACTTTGACAATTTCTGCAGAAAGCAAATTTGAAGAAATAAAAGACAATGAAAACTTACATTATTCTCAATTCTCTTATGGTAAATTCCATAAAACAATTGAATTGGCAAAACCAATTGATGTTGAACATTCAAATTGTGAATACAATGATGGTATTTTACAAATTACATTGAAAAAACAAGAAGGTAAAAAAGAAACACATACCTTGAAGATTAAATAATAATGTGGGTGTAATAAGGAAAGTAAACAGACATTAAACTAACGGGCGAAGCCGAAGGCTTCGCCCGTTCTTTATTAAAACTCGTCTAAATCTTCCGTTTTAAAGATGTTATAGCCTTCGTAATGGTAACTTGCATCAATACCTTTCATATAAACTTTTAGATTATTGATTTTATCCGTTAGTGCTTGGCTCAATAGAACTTTAATTTCAACATCTTTGATTGGACTACGTTTCATGGCTAATAGATAATCTTCTTTATCAACGTTTGACCAATCCACAACTTTACCCAACTGTTTTTTCAAAATCAAATCTAGCCAAATTCTTGTGCTTCTGCCATTCCCTTCTCTAAAAGGGTGAGCAACATTCATTTCAATATATTTTTCAATGATTTCATCAAATGTAGATTGGGGCATTTTATCAATATTTTTTAATGCTGTTTCTAAATATATTACAGGCGCAAATCTAAAATTTCCCTTTGCAATATTAACTTTTCGAATTTCTCCCGTAAATTCATAAATTTCATCAAGCAGGTACTTGTGTATTTTAGCTAAGGAGTCAAATGTACCAGCTTCTAAATTGTTCAATAATCCATTTTTAAATAATTCTAAAGCCCTAGTTTTGCTTATTTTTTCTTCAACTTTTGCCAATTCTGCTGAATTTGTTATGTTGAATTTGTTTTCAAGTACCATTTAATACCGCCATTTTTTTAATTATTTTCTACCTAAAACTTTTCTCCATAATTTAATCCATTTTAAGCGTTTTTTATGTTTGCTGTTGAATTTTGCAACCCGTTCATTTTGACCAATAATGTGGTTTGTTAAATTTCTGTCAATACGTGAATTTGAAGCGATTATGCAATCTTTCATACAAACTTTGTCAGCAATTTCAACACCGTCCCATAAAATGCAGTTTTCTAAAGTTACGTTTTTACCGATATAACAACCTTCACCGATTACAGAGTGACCAATGAATTTCACACCTTGTGAAATGTGGCTGTTTCCACAAATGTAGCTTCCTGTTTCTGTTTTGGTAATTTTATCGTGTTTGAAACTGAACAAATTGTTAAATAAATCCCAATGAGTTTGCTTGTATTGGTCTAATGAACCTATATCAGACCAATATTCTTCAACATGGAATATGTTAATTTGTCTGTCTTGTAACAATTTTGGAAATACATTTTTTGCAAAATCACAGAATTCGCCAACTGGAATATAATCAAAAATTCTGTAATTGAAAATGTAAATACCTGTGTTGATTAAATTGCTTTTTGCGTCCTTGATTGCTGGTTTTTCTTGGAATTCTGTAATAAAACCTTCTGAATCAGTAACAACAACACCAAAGTTAGGGATATCTTCTTCTTTTACCGGTTTAACACCAATTGTAGCGATAGCGCCAGAGTTTTTATGTATTTCCATACCCTTCATTAAATCGGCATTTGTAACACCATCAGCAGAAAGTACAAAGAAATCTTCGCCTTCGTTAAAGAAGAATTGGCATTTTTTAACACCACCAGCAGTACCAGAAAGAGATTCTTCTGTGATGTAGTTAAAATTGATACCTATATCGTTTTTAATGTATCTTGCAACGATTTGTTCTGCAAGATAAAAAGTATTGGCAACAACATCTTTAACGCCAATAGCTTTTAAGTTTTCTAATAAAATATCCATAACAGGCTTGTTTGCAATAGGCACAAGCGGTTTTGGAACACTTTTTGTAAGTGGGTCAAGTCTAGAGCCAACTCCAGCAGACATAACCATTGCTTTGTACATTATAAAATCTCCTAAATTCTCTTGTTACAAATGTTACCATAAAAAATTGCTTGATACAAGTACGTAAAAATATTTTTGTTATATAATATTTCATGTTAAGAATATTATTGGAGGAAACATGAAAGATATTCAAATTACTAAAGAAGTAGAAGAAATGTGTCCTATAAAAAGAGGTGTTAAAG
>CAVFBQ010000123.1:0-5612 GCA_963620455.1 uncultured Eubacteriales bacterium | reverse complement strand
GTTTACATCTTTTTATTATTTAATTGTCAAAAGCAATAAAAAAGAACCCGATTGAGGGTTCTTTTTACACTTTATTATATTGGTTGTTAGCAATTCCAGTTTGATTTTTCAAACTTGGTGTGATGATTATTTCAGCTTTTTTCTGCTTAATCATTTCTACCCCTACTAACAAATTTATCGTATCATATTTTAAAAATTAATGCAATATTTTATTTGTTAATTAATTCGCCATTGATGTACCAAGTTTTAGCACCTGTAATCTTAACCTTTACAAACTCACCTGTAAGGTCTTTGTCATAAGGAATGTGAACAATCTTGTTGTTGCGAGTTCTACCCGTAATAACATTTTTACCTTTGTGGTTTTCAAAGTTTTCAATTAAAACATCAAGTTCTCTACCAACATATTTTTTGTTAGATTTTAAACAACATTCTTTATTTTTGTCGTTTAAACGTTTCAAACGTTCTGTTTTAACATCTTCTGGAATAAATTTATCTACCCATTTTGCAGCAACTGTTTTTTCTCTAGGTGAATATGCTGCGGTGTTTGAATAGTCTAAATTTAATTCTTCCATTGCAGTTAGAGTTTCTTGGAATTGTTCTTCTGTTTCTCCAGGAAAACCTGCAATAAAATCACTTGTGATTGTTACATCAGGAACTAAATTACGGATTTTTGTTGCAATTTGTGTATATTCTTCTCTGTTGTAACGTCTGTTCATTTTCTTTAAAACTTCGCTAGAACCCGATTGCATTGGAATGTGGA
The DNA here is from genome assembly GCA_963620455.1 of uncultured Eubacteriales bacterium. Taxonomy (GTDB): domain Bacteria; phylum Cyanobacteriota; class Vampirovibrionia; order Gastranaerophilales; family Gastranaerophilaceae; genus UBA6984. The sequence goes on along the minus strand of CAVFBQ010000123.1, from coordinate 4,852 downwards.
AATATTCACAAACTTTGTCTAATTTTACAGCAGTTTCAATTAGATTGTCTGTAATATCTGTTGGATAAGAAGTTACAAATCTAATCCAAAAATCACCTTCAAGTGCATTTAATTCTGTTAATAAATCTGCCAGTCTGTATTCTCTGTCTTTAAAGTCTTTACCATAGCTATCAACATTTTGACCAAGTAAAGAGATTTCTTTAAAACCTTGTGTTAATGCATCTTTTGCTTCTTTTATAATTGTTTCAGAAGCCCTAGAACGTTCTCTTCCACGAGTATATGGCACAATACAGTATGTGCAGAAGTTGTTACAACCTTCTGTAATTGGAATCCAAGCATTAACGCCTTTTACACGTTTTATTTCAATGTCGTTTTCACCATAAGGTGTTTCTGGACATTCGCAAACATGTGTTTCTCCATTTTTGATACGTTTGATTAAATCAGGCAATTGGTAAACATTATGTGTACCAATTACTAAATCTACGTATGGTGCGCGGTGGAAAATTTCTTTTTGTTTTTGTTGTGCTACGCAACCGCAAAGAACGATTTTTATGTTTTTGCCTTCTCGTTTCCATTTGCCCCATGTTCCAAGTTCGCTAAACGCTTTATCTTCGCTTAATTGACGGATAGAACATGTATTAATCATTAATAAATCAGCATCTTTAGGTTCTTTGGTTTCGTCATACCCCAAGCACGACAACATACCAAGCATTCTTTCAGTGTCTGATTTGTTCATTTGACAACCCATTGTGTCGATAAAAACTTTTTTTCTCATACGAAAATTCTACCATAAACTTAAATTGTAGTATAATGAATTTATGGACGAAAAAAAGAAAAAGAAAAAAAAGTTAAAAATTAACATTAAGAATATGGGTGTAAATATTGATAAAAACGAGTACTACGAAATTATCTGTTCAAATTCTGCTCACCCTGAAGATGCGTTTAAGAGAAAATAACTATAAACTTTATTAATATTCATTTACTCACTAAATCTGTATTGTAGAGCTTGAGTTATGTGCTTTGTAGTAATAATTTCTGAATTATCAAGGTCTGCGATTGTTCTTGAAAGTTTCAAAACTCTGTCGTAACGACGTCCTGAAAGTTGATATTTTGCAACAGCTAGTTTTAAAATTTCTTTTGAAGTTTCATCAATTTGGCAATATTTTTTTACCATATCCGCTGTAAGTTGGGAATTTGTGAGTATTCCAGCTTCTTTGTATCGCTCTTTTTGTCTTTTTCTTGCGCTAATTACTCTTTTTCTGATATCTGTAGAGCTTTCTGCATCAGAATTTGTATTCAAGAGTTCATCTGTAGTTAATCTCGGAACATCAATTTGAATGTCAATTCTGTCTAAAAGAGGTCCTGAAAGTTTTGCACGATAACGGTTAATTTGGTATTCTGTACAGGTACAATGTTTTTCTTTATCGCCTAAATATCCACAAGGACACGGATTCATCGCTGCAAGCAACATAAAATTTGCAGGATATTTTATTGAGTGTTTTGCTCTTGAAATTACAACTTCACCATCTTCAAGTGGTTGACGCAAAACTTCAAGTACATTTCTTGGAAATTCAACAATTTCGTCTAAAAATAAAACTCCTCTATGCGCAAGTGTAATTTCACCTGGTTTTGGATTTGTTCCTCCCCCAATTATGCCGTTTGCAGATGCAGTGTGGTGAACAGCTCTAAATGGACGTTTTACCATCAAAGGTTCATTATTTGCTAAAAGTCCAGATACGCTATAAATTTTAGTTAATTCAAGTGCTTCTGATAACTCTAACGGTGGCAAAATAGATGAAAAACATTTTGCCATAAGTGTTTTACCAGACCCTGGAGTGCCAACCATAATCATATTATGGCCGCCAGCAGCAGCAATTTCTAGAGCTTTTTTTGCTTTTTGTTGACCTTTTACGTCCTTAAAATCATATAAATAACTTTCTTCAATTCCTTTTGCTAAATATTCATCAACATTAGTTTTTACAACTTCTAATGGTGTATCAATAAAATTATTTACAACTTCGTTTAAGTTGTTTGCACTTAAAATGGTTATTCCGTCCGCCAAAGAGGCTTCTTTAGCATTTTCTTTGGGTACAATGACAGTTTTTACACCTGCATTTTTCAACCCTAAAACATGTGGAAGTACGCCGATAATACTTCGCAAAGTTCCGTCTAAAGACAGTTCCCCAATGAAGGCTATATTTTGTGTTTTTTCTTCTTGAATAACACCTTCTTCAATCAAAATTCCCACGGCAATTGGTAAATCGAAATTTGTTCCTTCCTTCTTTATGTCGGCAGGTGCAAGGTTTACAACAACTTTCTTTTGCGGAAACGAAAAAGATGAGTTTTTTATTGCAGAACGCACGCGCTCTCTTGCCTCGTTTACTGCAGCATCAGGCAAACCTACAATTGAAACTGAAGGAAGTGAGTTGACTAAATCAACTTCTACTTCAATTTTGTAAGCATCTAAGCCTATAACTGTTGATGTTAAAACTTTGCAAACCATTGAGACCTCTTTTTGAATTTTATATTAACAAAAAACGGAGTTTTTGCAAACTCCGTTTTTAAGTTAGACTTTTGTCAACTATTTGATGTTGGCAAATGTCCAAGCATCAAATGTTGGTCTTGTTAAGTTTACATCAGATTTGTCTTTTCCAGCGCCTTCTGTATCGTGAGCGATAGAGCGATAAATTCTGTTGTAATATTCAATTACCATACGGTCAGAATTGAAGTATGCTTCAGCTGTTCTGATTGCTTGACGCATCATACGAGCCCATTCTTCCTTGTTATGGTAGTAAGTTGGAATAATCTCTTTTTCGATTACATTCATCATGTATTCGTGATCTTTCCAATGACGTTCTTCCCATGGAATTTCGTCGTCTAATCCTTCGTATTCGATTGTGTAACCGTTTACGCCATTGAACGTACCTTCAACTGTCCAACCATCGTATGTTGATAAGTGCAATGCGCCGTTAGCGTTAGCACTCATACCTGAAGTACCTGAAGCTTCAAATGGTCTTAGTGGTGTATTTAACCAAATATCTGAACCACGTTTTAACATACCGCTTAATTGTAATTCATAACCAGGTAATACAACCATGTTTTTCATTGAGTGAGAGCGGTTCAATAATTTATTGAACATTTCTTTACCCATAACATCATCTGGGTGGAATTTACCAGCAAAAATCAATTGTAATTTGTTGTTGTCTAACAAGTTTGTAATGCGGTCTTTATCCATTAAGATTAACCAAGCACGTTTGTAATCAGCAAATCTTCTTGCCCATGTAATTGTTAATACATCTGGGTCAAATCTTTTACCTGCTTTGTTAGCAATGTATTTGAACAATTCTTGTTTCATTTCGCGTTTTGCTGTAAGTAATTCTTCAAATGATTTGTCACCATTCATTCTCTTATCTTGCCAGTAGTGTAAGTTTACAGCATTTGTAATAGCTCTGATAGGGCATCTGCCTTCAACCCAATCCCACATTTTGTTTGAAACAAGACCGTGTAATTGTGATACAGCATTTGCGATACGGCTCATTCTTAATGCTGCAACTGTTAGAGAGAAGTTTTCGCCACCTAATTCAATAGCTTTTTCTCTTGAACAACCAGCAAAGAATCCACCTTCCATTAATGTATCAATCCAGTGAACTTCGTTACCTGCTGCTACTGGTGTGTGAGTTGTGAATACGGTTCTTTTCTTAACTTCTTCAATATCACCTTTGAATTGTCTTAATAATTCGAAAGCAGCTGGCAATGCGTGACCTTCGTTCATGTGGATAACATCGAACTTGTATCTCATTGCTTGTAAAATTTTGATACCACCGATACCTAAGATAGTTTCTTGAGCGATTCTGATTTTTTCATTTCCGTCATACAATCTGTGAGAAATGCTTCTAGCCCAGTCGCTGTTACCATCGATATCAGTTGTTAATAAGTATACAGGGCAAGAACCGAATAATTCAGGTTCAACTCTGTAAGCTTTAACTTTAACTTTTTCACCGAAGGTGTCAACTTCTACTTGAACACCTAAATCAGTTAAATAGTCATAGTATTTTCTAATGTAAGAAACTTCTACTTGTCCATTTTCGCCAATTCGTTGGTCATAATAACCATAAGACCAAAGCATTGTAACACCTACCATTGGCATTTGTAAGTAACCTGCTGATAACATGTGAGAACCAGCCAAGAAACCTAAACCACCTGAATATGTGCTTAAAGATTGGTCTAATGCAATTTCCATTGACAAGTATGCAACTGATGGTAATGACATGATCTTTAATTCCTTCTTGTTTTTGTGTACTCTAAGGCAAACTACACGTTTGCAAATAATAGCATATCACAAAAATACCAGTTTTTCTATTTTACACTATTTCAGGGCTTAAAATTAGCTAAAACCATGAAAAAACGGCATTTTTACTGTTAAGTTTTGTTAATTTCTACTTCAATATTTCGTTTGCAATGTCTTCTGCTTTAAACTTTAAGCATGACAATTTTTCACAAGTTGTTTGTCGATGATCCCATAAACATGGTTTAATTGGACAATCATCATTTGTTTTTAATGCAGTCACGAAATCTGTTTGTGGAATAAGCTTTTTATCATCTGTAGAACCAAAAATGGCGTAAGTTCTTGTTCTTGTACCTACTCCAATATGAAGTGGGGCAGAATCTGAACATACAAATTTTTCATATTTTGTGATTAATTTTGCCAAGTCCATTAGATTTTTTGTTTTGCCATAATAATTTTCAAAGTTTGGATTATTCAACGGTTCAATAATTGATAAAATTTTATCTACAACCTCTTTATCGTCTGGACCACCAGTTAATGTAACGTGTTTGCTGTTTTCTAATAATA
>CAVFBQ010000122.1:0-2913 GCA_963620455.1 uncultured Eubacteriales bacterium | reverse complement strand
GTGCAGATTGCACTCTATTCATCAAGTTTAAATAATGCTATCCTATAAAACTTAATTTATGATAAAATAAATATAAAGGAAAATACTATGGAATTTGTAAAATCTAACATAAATACATTGATAGAAATTGTAGTTATAATCTTTGTTATTGTTGCATCAATGAAAATTATTGATTTTTTTGATAGAAAAATCAGAGAAAATATTAGAAAAAGACATGAAAATAGTGCTAGATTATTAAGTTTTTGCCCAATTTTAAGCAAGATTGCTAAAACAATAGTAATGTTAATCATTGCGGCATCAGTAATGCAGGCTCATGGGTATTCAATGACCTCTCTAGTAGCAGGTTTTGGTATTATCGGTATGGCTGTCAGCTTTGCTGCTAAAGAATCTATCGCAAACATATTTGGCTCATTTGCTATTCTTTATGACAAAATTTTTGACTTGGGCGATTATGTTATCATTGATAGTATTGAAGGTACAGTTGCTGATATCACTTTACGCTCAACAAAAATTAAAACAATTGATAATACTATAATTACCCTTCCAAATAATGTTGTTGCAAATGCTGTTGTAACAAACGTTTCAGCAATTAAAGAACGCAGACTTGGAGCAATAATTGGCGTAACATACGATACAAGTAATGAAAAAATCCAAAGAGCTATTCAAGTTTTAAAAGATATTTTAAAATCAAATGAAGATATAACAGACAATTTCAGAGTATTTTTAAAAGAATTGAATGCTAGTTCAATAGACATTGAATTTACCGCATACATAAAGTACGGTGACCTTGATAACTTCCGTAAAGTTAGAGAGAATGTACTTACCGAAATTATTACACAATACAGAAAAGAAGGAATAGATTTTGCGTTCCCATCGCAGTCTATATATTTGACAAATGAAAATTAAAATAATCGCATTAGGAAAAGTAAACGAGCCTTATTTAAAAGCAGGTGTTGACGAATTTTTAAAACGAATTGCACCATACTGTACAATTGAAGTAACTGAAATAAAACCAGTTGAAGTAAAAGATGAAAATTTAGTAAAACGTTGTTTAGACTTTGAAGCTGAGAAAATTTTAGCTCACATAAAACCATCTTCTTTTGTAATAACTATGGAAATTGGCGGAAAAATGTTATCATCAGAAGATTTTGCCGAACAAATTAATGCTATAGCAAACTCTGGAACTAATGAATTAATCTTTGTAATTGGTTCATCTCATGGCATGTCTGAAAAAGTTTCAGCACGAGCTGACTACAAACTAAGTCTTTCAAAAATGACATTTTTACACAATTTTGCAAGATTAATTTTAGTAGAACAAATCTACAGAGCTTTCAAAATTATTAAGAGTGAAACTTACCACAAATAAAACTCTGTTTATGCTAAAATTTAGGAACAGAGTAATCGGATAATCGCGCAGAAATGTGAGGAAAGTCCGTGCATTCAAGGACAGACCGCCAGAGAAACTCTGGACGACGCGAGTCGGTGGATAGTGCCACAGAAATGAATACTGCCAATGGATTATATATCACAGGCGAGGGTGCAACGGTGAGTTAAGAGCTTCACCAGCAATAACGAGAGTTGTTGGCTAGGTAAACCCCGGTCGAATGCAAGATTAACATGAAGGTTACAAAGGCTGTCCGCCAACTTCAGACAAATCGCTAGAGTTTGTGAGCAATCACATTCCCAGACAGATGATTATCTAAAACAGAACACGGCTTATGGGTTACTCTGTATTTTATAAGGATTTATTATGAAAGTTACTATTGTTTTACCAACATACAACGAAGCTGAAAACATTGAAGATTTCTTAAACGAAGTCTACAAGGTTCTTCCACAAATTGAAGGATTTAAAATAAACACACTTATTGTTGATGATAACTCTCCTGATGGAACGGCTAACATTGTAAAAAGATTACAAGAAACAAACCAAAACATTCATCTACTAGAAAATAATACGCGAGGACTTGGCAGAGCATATAGAGCAGGATTTAAGTACGCAATCGAAAACTTAGATGCAGAAGTTTTAATTGAAATGGACTCAGATTTTTCTCATAATCCCGAAAAACTGAAAGAAATTTTGCCACCAATCAACGAGGGTTACGACTTTGTAATCGGTTCTAGATACATCAAGGGCGGTTCAATTCCTGTAGATTGGGCGCTTATAAGAAAAATGAACAGCAAATATGGAAATATCTTCGCTCGTTTTATTGCAGGGCTAATGCAAGTAAAAGACTGCACTTCAGGATTTAGAGCTATACGAGCTGACTTCATTAAGCAAATCGACCTAGAACATCTTAACGTTAATGGTTACGCTTTTCAAATGAACATTTTATTTGAATGTGTAAAATTAGGCGCTAAAACTTACGAAATACCTATCAACTTTATCGACAGAGTTAAAGGAAAATCAAAACTTAGCATAAAAGATGTTATTGAATTTATGATTAATTCGTTTAATTTGTTTGTTAGAAGATTTAAGTAGAATTAAGGCGCAGACGTTTCGTCCGCGCCTTAAAACTATTCTTTTTCAAATACATAAATATCAAACATTTCACTTGGTTTAAGATGTTGTTTATATCTTAAATCCTGTTTTGCAAACCCTATTGAATCACTTAATATTTTTGCAGAAAGCGTATAATAGATTGCACTTCTAGCATAAACATTTATATCTTGTTTGAACCAATTTTGATTTTTCTTTAAATTTTCTGTAGTTTCATCGGTAATAATTATAAAACGTTGTCCTTTGTGCATTTTTGAAAAATAGTTATTTTTTAGATTTTCGTGTAAATAAACTAAAGGCTCATCATTAGCAAGATACTGATATAAGTAGGTTTTAGCCATTTTACGGTTTAATTTAGCACTCAAATCTTTACCAAAGATAAATTCTATATCTTGCGGTTTATTGCCCAAAAACAG
>CAVFBQ010000121.1:742-2244 GCA_963620455.1 uncultured Eubacteriales bacterium | reverse complement strand
TAATCAACTTGTAAATATTGCTACAGACGGTGAAAGCTATGGTCACCATACTAAATTTGGTGATATGGCACTGGCTTATGTTCTAAAAATTAGAGCGAAAGACGAAGGTTTTGAATTAACTAATTACGGAGAATTTTTAGATAAATTCAGAAGTGATTGGGAAGTTGATATTAAACAAGTATCATCTTGGAGTTGTTTTCATGGTGTTGGACGTTGGAAAGAAGACTGCGGTTGCTCAACTGGCGGTCATCCAGGTTGGAATCAAAAATGGAGAAAACCTTTACGTGAAGCTTTAGATTACTTGCGTGATGAACTTTCAGTTATTTTTGAAAAAGAAGGTGAAAAATACTTCAAAGAAGACCCTTGGGCAGTTAGAAACAAATACATTGATGTAATTTTAGATAGAACAGAACGCGCGATTAAACGTTTTCAAGATGAAAACTTCTTGCCAGAACTTTCTGACGAAGAAAAAGTTAGCGGTATGGAATTATTGGAAATTCAACGTCAAGCAATGTTAATGTACACAAGTTGCGGATGGTTCTTTTCTGAAATTTCAGGTATTGAAACAACTCAAATAATGAAGTATGCAGCGAGAGCAATGCAATTAGCTAAAAACTTTACAACAAAAGATTTAGAATGTAAATTTTTAGAAATTTTAAGCAATGCTCAAAGTAACTTTAAAGAATATGGCAACGGAAAAGACATCTACGAAAGATTTGTAAAACCTTCTGTCGTAACAATAAAACAAATTGCATCATTGTGGGCAATAAGTTCTCTATACGAGGATTTTGATGACGAACAAGATGTTTATTGCTATAAAATCACAAGAAAATCTTATAAAAAAGTTCAAAAAAGTAACATGAACTTTGTTATCGGACATATTGAAGTTCTTTCAAAAGTAACCTTGAAAAAATCAGACTTAATGTTTGTATTGATGCAATATCAAGGCGGAGATTTCCATTGCGCAATAAAAGATTTTTACTCAGAATCTGAATACATAAAATTACAAAAAGAACTTGTTAGAACCTTTATGTTAAACCCATTAACTGAAATCATTAGAGAAATTGACGAATACTTTGGTGCTGAATATTTCACACTTAAAGATATCTTTATCGAAGAACGTCGTAAAATTTTGGAAATAATGTTAAAAGGCAGAATGGATAAATTCGCTCAAACATACAATGAGTTATATAACGAAGGTAAAGATTCAATTTATCAAATGCAAAGTTTAGGTTTGAGTATTCCAGACGAATTTAAACTTGCAGCAGGTTACACCCTTGCTCAACAGTTTAACCAATTAATTAAGGATTCAAAAAATTATCTTGAGCCGCAAGTTATTCAACAAGCTGCAGACATTAACCTTGAAGCGAAAAACATTGGTATCGAAATTGACAAACGCCCTTCAAGCGAGTTTTTCAGCCATAAATTATTGCAAAATATCAATAGACTTGCAAATAGTATAGAAATACATCAAGCAGAAGCAACTTTAGAAATCTTTGATT
>CAVFBQ010000121.1:0-732 GCA_963620455.1 uncultured Eubacteriales bacterium | reverse complement strand
ATTTAAAGGTTGAAATTAAAGAGGCACAAAACATTTACTTTGCAAAAATATTCCACGAGGTAGGCGAATATATCGACAACATTACTGACATCAAAAACGAAACTGACCGAGAATTTGTCGATATGTTACTAGAAATCGGCAGAAGGTTGAACATCAATACTGAGTTTTACAAAAATAAAATGGATAAAGCAATGCTTAGTGGAATGTAAACAATCGTAAAAATTTCGGAATAAAATAGCAAAAAAATCCTTCACGAGTGTTACATTATATGTAATTACAAAGGAAGGATTTTATTATGTTAGGTATAAATCCTACAACAACTCAACATGTGCAAACCCCATCAACAGTGCAATCTAAAGGTTGTAATTGTGAAAATTGCGTTTGCCAAGCAAAAGAATTAAGTTTTGATGAAGCTCAAGACACCTTCACAAGACAAGGTATCATTCCACCAAAAGACTATAAGCCTGACAAATTTGCAGGATTAGGTAAACCTGTTGAAATGACACCTCAAGAAAAATTAAAGAAAAAATGGGAAGATTTAAGACGCCCAATGTATATTTCAGAAGAAGTGCAAACAACAACGATTCAACCTGTTGGTAAAGACATGCAATCTTATACTGTAAAAGCTGTTCAAGTTATTACACCAAAAACCCAAGAGGAAGCGGAACAAAATACTCCAGTTGCACAAGAAAAACCAACCTTCGTACAAAAAGTTAAAAACTTCTTTAAGAA
>CAVFBQ010000120.1:0-2506 GCA_963620455.1 uncultured Eubacteriales bacterium | reverse complement strand
GTCAGCGAGAATAAGGAGAGAGATTATGTCTATTAATGCAATTAACACAAGTCTGTTTGGAATTTCATCAAAGAACAATGTAAATGTTCAAGTTTCAGCTGATGAAAATAAGACAGAAGAAAAAACACAAACTACACAAACCGAAAGAAAACAAATGTCTGCAGATGATGTATTTAAATACATGACTGCAACAAGACCAACCGCGCCTGTCCAACTAAAGAAAACGGTTAACGTCAAAGCCTACATAAACGAAGAAAGTGCCTCAAGAATTTCGTCTTCAATGAAAGATTTTGAAGCTCAATTCTCAGACAAACTTTTAGCTGTAAAATCAGAATTTGGCAATATTTCTGACGAATTAGCCGAAAAAATCACGTTAAAAATGTTTTAAAAAATAGAAATAATGTATTTATAATTTACTCGACAACGAAAAAGAATTGCATTATGTAGATATCCGCCCGAAGAAGATTCGGGCTTTTTCTTTATTCTTTAACCATTTCTCTAAGTTTTTTCAACTGGTCACGAATTTCTGCGGCTCGTTCAAAATCAAGAATTTTTGCTGCTTTATGCATGTCTTTTTCAAGTTTTGTAATAAGTTTTGGCAAATCTTTTTTGTCTATTCCAAGATCAACCATTTCTTCAGCAACAATATCTTCAAGGTTTCGATAACTTGCAACAAGAGAAAGAAGATTGTTTTCAATAGGTTTTTTGATAGTTTTTGGAATAATCCCGAACTTTTTGTTATGTTCAAGCTGAATTTCGCGACGACGTTCGGTTTCATCAATTGCCTTTTTCATTGAATCGGTCATGTTGTCAGCATACATTATAACTTCACCGCAAGCATTACGTGCGGCACGCCCGATTGTTTGAATTAAGCTTGTTTCCGAACGTAAGAAGCCTTCCTTATCTGCATCCATAATTGCAACAAGCGAAACTTCAGGAATGTCTAGCCCTTCACGAAGCAAGTTTACACCGATTAAAACGTCAAATTCGCCTAACCTTAAATCACGCAAAATTTCAATACGTTCCAACGACTGAATTTCACTGTGTAAGTACCTTACGCGGATTCCTTCTTGCGTAAAGTAATCGCATAAATCTTCTGCCATACGTTTCGTAAGGGTTGTAATAAGCACTCTTTCGTCCTTTTGTGTGCGCTTTTCAATTTCCGCCTTCAAATTAGGAATTTGAGATTCAATCGGACGAACCGAAATTTTAGGGTCGACAAGTCCTGTCGGGCGAATAATTTGCTCAACATATTGTTCTGATGTGCTAAGTTCAAAATCTGAAGGTGTTGCAGAAATGTAGATTTTTTGTCCGACTCTGTTGAAAAACTCTTCATTTTTTAATGGTCTATTATCCTTCGCACAAGGTAATCTGAACCCATATTCGATTAAGGTGTCCTTTCTTGCGGCATCACCATGTGACATACCCTTTAATTGAGGTAAAGTTACGTGAGATTCATCAACTACGGTCAAAAAGTCACCTCGAAAGTAATCTAAAAGCGTTGCAGGCGCAGACCCTACGGGTCTGCGTTCAATAATTCTTGAGTAATTTTCAATGCCAGAGCAGTAACCCATTTCTTTAATCATTTCAATATCGTACTTAACGCGTTGCTCAAGACGTTGTACTTCAATTAACTTGTTTTGATTTTTAAGTTCAACAAGCCTTGCTTGAAGTTCTTGACGGATTAAATCTATTGTTTCGTCTACGTTTTCGTCATAAGCGAGGTAATGCACTGCCGGATAAATCACTGTCGACTCGCAATTTTCTAAAATTTCGCCTGTTGTGTTGTCAATTCTAATAATTTTTTCTATTTCGTCGCCAAAGAAATAAATGCGTGTTACGATTTTTTCGTAACTTGGGATAATTTCGACAATGTCACCTCTAGCGCGGAAGTTTGCACGCTCAAGCACAAGGTCATTTCTTGTGTATTGAACGCTTACAAGATGTTGTAACAAATCTTCTCTTGATATTTCCATGCCAATATGTAGCTCAATTGAGCCTTTAAAGTAATTTTCAGGTAATCCCAAACCGTAAATGCAACTAACTGAAGCTACAACTATAACGTCATTTCGCTCGTAAAGGCTACGGGTTGTGTTGTGACGAAGTCTGTCAATTTCCTCGTTAATGCTTGCCGATTTTTCAATGTAAGTGTCAGTACGTGGAATGTATGCCTCTGGTTGATAGTAATCATAATAGCTAATGAAATATTCAACTGCATTTTCAGGAAAAAGCTCTTTAAACTCGTTATATAATTGTGCCGCAAGTGTTTTGTTATGCGCAATAATAAGCGTTGGTTTTTGCACTTGTTCAATAACGTTTGCAATGGTAAAGGTTTTACCAGAACCTGTAATACCAAGCAGAGTTTGAGAATCAAATCCTAAGTTAATACCATTAACTAGTTGTTTTATGGCTTGAGGTTGGTCGCCAGATGGCGAATATTTAGAAACGAGTTTAAATCGATTATGCTTTTCCATAACTATATTTTAAACCAATATTATATATATTC
>CAVFBQ010000119.1:0-8290 GCA_963620455.1 uncultured Eubacteriales bacterium | reverse complement strand
CAAGTAATAGTTTTCAAATCCAAATGGTTTGTAGGTTCGTCCATTAACAAGATATCTGGAGTTCCAAATAAGGCTTGTGCAAGTAATACACGGACTTTTTCACTCCCTGACATATCCTTCATCAAATTGTTATGAAGCTCTGATGGGATACCTAAATCTGCAAGCAAAGACCCTGCATCGGCTTCGGCTTGCCAACCGTCAAGTTCTGCAAATTCTGTTTCTAATTCAGCAACTCTAATTCCGTCCTCGTCATTAAAATCAGGTTTTGCATACAAAGCATCTTTTTCTTTCATAACATCATAAAGATGTTTGTTACCCATAATTACAGTGTCCATTACAGTAAAATCGTCAAATTCAAAGTGGTTTTGTTTCAAAACTGAAATTCTCATACCTTTTTTGATGTGAACTTCGCCTGAAGTTGGTTCCAATTCTCCTGATAAAACCTTTAAGAAAGTTGATTTACCAGCACCATTGGCACCAATTAAACCATAGCAGTTTCCTGCTGAAAATTTAATATTTACATTTTCGAATAATGGTTCTGAACCGAATTTTACCGTAACGTTTTCTATTGTAATCATTATAATTTAACCTTTTTATTTGCAAAAAGTCGGAATAAACAAATTCTGACTTTTTAATTAACTAGTGTACCAAAAATCTAAGATAAATGTATACAGTCGATGCTGTTAACGAAATCAATACCGTAACAAAACCGTATAACAAGAACTGCATGAATGTAATTGGGTGTTTTCTTGCAGCAGCAGATTCTGAAACAATAACGTTAGCCGCAGCACCTATAATTGTCAAGTTTCCACCTAAGCAAGCACCTAAAGACAAGCACCACCATAGAGGGTGAGCATATTCAGCTCCCATTACTGATTGGATATTCGCAATCATAGGTACCATTGTAACTGTATATGGAATATTGTCGATGATACCTGATAAGATACCCGAACCCCAAAGGATTACCATTGCAGTCGCACTTTCAGAGCCGTGAGTTACATCAAGTAACCATTTCGCCATTAATGCAATACCACCAGAGGCTTCTAAGCCACCGATAATAATGAATAAACCGATGAAGAAGAAAATTGTATTCCATTCTACATCTTTGATAATATGTTTTGGGTTTTCAAATAATAGCAAGAAACTTGCACCAGCCATTGCTGACAAGCTTGCAGGGATATGAGTCATATCGTGAGTTACAAAGCCTAAAATCACAAGTGCCAAAACGCAAACACTTCTAATCATGCCTGCCTTATCTTTGATTGTTTTGCTGTTATCTAAATTAGCAATTTCTGCCATTTTTTCTGGAGTTGCTTTAAGTTGTTTTCTGAAGAATAAAAACATTACCAAAACAACTAATACTAAGATTACTGCAACGATACCAGTCAACTCATTCAAGAAATCCATGAATGAAAATCCTGCAGCTGAGCCGATAATGATATTTGGAGGGTCACCTATTAATGTTGCTGTACCACCAATGTTTGATGCTAAAATTTCTGTAATCAAATATGGAGCAGGGTTTATATCCAATTTTTCTGCAATATAAAAAGTTACAGGCATAATCAAAATTACAGTTGTAACATTATCTAAAAACGCTGAAACAATGGCTGTGAATAAAGCCAAAACTACTAAAACTTTTACAGGGTGTCCTTTTGTAAATCTCAACAATTCATTTGCAATCCAGTTAAATACACCCGTTTCAGTTGAAATATTAACAATAATCATCATTGCAACTAGCAAGAAAATTACGTTAAAATCAATAAAATTAATAAAATAATGAGAGTCTAAAGAACCGTCAGCCAAAGTTTTGTTAACACTAACCAAACCTAAAAACATTGATACCGCAGCTCCAATTAAAGCAATTGTAACTTTTGGTATTTTTTCTGTCGCAATAAAAATATATGCAAGGATTAAAATAACCGCAGACACAATAATGGAGTTGTTTCCAACTAAACTACTTAAAAATTCCACGTCTAAATTCCTTTTTTAATGTGTTACATACCAAAACTATTTTAACACAAACATGCAAAATTTAAGAATTTAGAGAATTAATCAAATTATCTTGTTCCGCAGTTGATTTTTCTAGCATTGCGTAAACCATATACGCACCAAGAGCTATGGCTTTAGGGTCAAGACCAGTTTGTTGTGCAGCTTCAATAATTGCAGAATTAACCTCTGGATTTTCCTCTTTCATATAATGAATCATCTGCTTGCGCCAAGCATTTACATCTTGAAAAATCTCCGCAAAAGTTAATGTTGAATGGTCTTCAGTTATAACCGGTATCATCTTTTTAGCGACCCCCTTGCCCAAAATTATACAACAAAAGTTTAAAACTTTACATAAAAATTTCTTTTTTGTATGATTAAAGAAAAGAGGAATTTATGACTGATAAAGACGACAAAGTTATTGATTTATTTTCTAAAGTAAATAGAACTTTAACTCACGAAGAATTAGAACAAATTAAGTATTTTGAGGGTTTTCATTACGTAAAACTAAATAAAGATAAAAATAACAAAAAATTTAATGCATCATTATTGAAAAAATATGCAGAAGGTTGCCATTACATCGTCAGAGTAATGCGTGAAGTTAATGGTGAAGTTTGGATGTACAACTACGACGTTAAAAACGACGAGTTATTTAAATTCATGGAAAAATTTAACAATAACAAACTCAATGGCACTATTATTGAAATCGACAAATATTTTCCTGAAGGTCTAGCTTAAATTGCAATTTTTTGAAGAATATCACGAAGAATTAAATAAATGTTCAAAACCGTACCAATACGTTGGTGGCGAAATTTATTCTGCAAACAAAGATTTTGATAGTTCAAAAGTTCGTTTTGCAATGTGTTTTCCTGACAAATATGAAATCGGGATTAGCAATTTAGGTGCAAGAATTTTATATAATCAAATTAATAAACAAGATGGATTTATGGCTGATAGAGCCTATGCTCCAGAGCCTGACTTTCACCCTCATATACTTTATGCCGTTGAAAGCAAACGTCCTCTAAAGGATTTTGATGTTGTAGGTTTTTCGCTTCAATATGAATTATCTTACCCAACAGTCTTAAAAATGCTTGAAATGGGTGGTATTTCAATTAGAAATAAATATAGAAAAGACGATGAACCTATTGTCGTTGCTGGTGGACCTTGCACATTTAATCCCCTACCAATGTCAGAATTTATTGACGTCTTTTCGATTGGAGATGGCGAACAACTTACAGTTGAAATCTGCGAGTGCATTGAACGTA
The DNA here is from genome assembly GCA_963620455.1 of uncultured Eubacteriales bacterium. GTDB lineage: Bacteria > Cyanobacteriota > Vampirovibrionia > Gastranaerophilales > Gastranaerophilaceae > UBA6984. Next base: position 5,039 of record CAVFBQ010000119.1, on the reverse strand, counting down.
CTAAGGGATTGCCTAGACAAAAACGTATAGAAGAGTTATGCAAACTAAAAGGATGTTGGTCAAAATCTATTGCTGGAACTGTAGAAAAAAGAGTAGAACCACTAACTTACGATACAGCTCTAACAAAGCACCCTATTGCCTTCTCGGCATCAATTCACGATAGAGCAATCGTTGAAATTAGACGAGGTTGCGGTAGAATGTGCCGTTTTTGCCAACCTGGACACGTAACTTTACCTGTAAGAGAAAGACCCGCAGAAGAAATAATTAAGCTTACAAAAGAGTTAGTTCATAACACAGGTTATGATGAGTATTCACTACTTTCGTTATCATCTAACGATTACTCAAATATTTCAGAGGTAATCAAGGAATTAAGCTGTGAATTTAACAAAAAGAAAATAGGCGTATCACTTCCAAGTCAACGTATCGACCACTTTAGTTTGGAGCTTGCGGAACTTACACAATCCGTTCGAAAATCAACAATGACCTTAGCTCCAGAAGCTGGAAGCCAAAGACTTAGAAACGTAATAAAGAAAAATATATCAGAAGAACAAATCATAAATGCAGTTATGCAACTTTATGAAAACGGTTGGAGTAGAATAAAATTCTACTTTATTGTTGGTTTACCTTCTGAAACTTACGAAGATTTAGACGAAATGGCTCGTCTAATGGATATAATCAAGTACAAAGTTCGCGGTCTAAAACGAGAAAAAGACCTTAAACATGGACTAGATTTGACTTGTACATTGTCAATTTTTGTTCCAAAACCATTCACACCGTTCCAATTCTGCCCTCAAATGGATTTGGATGAAGTAATGGAACATATTTACTACTTGAAAGAAAAAACAAAACACATCAAAGGCTTAAAGCTAAATTATCACGAACGTTTTGTTTCACAAATTGAGGCAGTTTTAACACGTGGTGACGATAGTCTTTGTGACTACATTGAAAAACTCTATCTAAAAGGTTGCTACTTAGATGCTTGGGGTGAAAATTTCAGCAAAGAAACTTGGTCTGTAACAGCTGAAGAATGTGGCATTGATATTAAAAAATTAGCAAAAAAAGAATTTCCTAGAGATAAAGAATTACCTTGGGATTTTATTGACGTAGGCATTAATAAACAATGGCTCGTTGACGAATACAACAATGCTTTTGAGCAATCTAATTCAACAGAAATTCAACCAACCTGCGAACACAAATGCGTTCAGTGTGGAGTTTGTCCAAATTTAGGTGTGCACAAAGTTTTAGACAAAAAATTTATTGCAAAAGATTTTGTAAAACCCGAGCAAATACATCACGCTCCAAGAACTGCACCGACAATTATAACTTACAAATATCGATTAAAGGTTACAAAATTAGGAATTTTAAGGTATTTTTCGCATCTTGATTGGCAAAACACCTTCTTAAAATCTATTTTACGTTCAGGTTTGAATGTAGCCTTCACTCAAGGTTTTAACCCAACACCAAAAGTATCTATGGGTATCGCTTTGCCTTTATTTTTAGAAAGTGATGCAGAACTTGTTGATGTGGATTTGTTAGATAACATTTCTTGCGAAGAATTTAAAAATACACTTGAAAAAACTCTTCCAGAGGGCTGTAAAATCGTAAGTATTCGATCACTTGAAGTTGGAGAAAAAGCCATTGATCACACTGCTCAATGGGCTGAATATCAAGTTTCAATTATCAAAAAAGATGATTGTAATTTAGAAAAGTTTATGTTAAATTGTAATCAAGTTTTATCTTCTGACAAAATTTTATTGACGAAGAAAAACAAAAAAGGTTTACTAAAAACTTCAAATATAAAACCGTCAATTCAATCTTATAAGTTTGAAAATGACAAATTGTACATCGTATTAAAATCAGGTCAAGGTAGTGAAATACCAGCCGTTAGAGCTGATAATCTTATGAATTTAATATCTGAGGGTACAGTGTTTGACATTAAGCGCTTAAGATTTTTCGACGAAAACTTGATGGAGTTATAAAAAGAAAAGGAATTTTAAATGAAAGACAAAAAGAATTTTGCACAAAAAGAACAAAACACTGCAAAAAAAATTGTTATTGCTGAACGCGATAATATCGGCGCTTTAATGGAAGGCGACAAAGTTTTAGACCTATACATCAACCGTGGTGAAGTTTTATTAGGTGATGTTTACTTAGCAACAGTTCAAAACATATTACCAAGTATTGATGCAGCTTTCGTTGATGTTGGTGTAGACAAAATGGGTTTCTTACACGCACAAGACATTATGGGTAAAGGTGCATTAAAAGACAAACTTTCACCTAATCAAAAACTTGTAGTTCAAGTAGTAAAAGAACCTACTGGACATAAAGGTCCTAGAGTTACAACAGAAATCAGTCTACCAGGTAGATTTTTAGTATTAATGCCATCGGAACCAGGTATAAACGTAAGTCGAAAAATTGAATCGTCAAAAGAACGTGCAAGATTAAAATCTATCGTTAGCTTGCTAAAACCTGTAGGCGTTGGCGTTATCATTAGAACTGAAGCTGAAGGTCAATCAGAAGCAGACATTCAAGAAGATTTAGAAATTCTTTTAGAAAAATGGAATAATATTGTTACAGCGGCAGAATCTTTAACTCCACCCAGCTTGATTTATCGTGACCAAGACTTGTTATACAGAGTTATTCGTGAAGCTTGCTCAGAAGATGTAAACGAAATTATTGTTGATACTGCGTTTGCATTGAACAGAGTTCAAACTTTACTTCAAAACTGGCACATGAACAAAAATATCAACATTACACTATACAAAGGTAATGAACCTTTATTGATTGCAACTAATGTTCACAAAGAAATTAAAGCCGCATTGAATATGAAGGTCAATATGCCATCAGGCGGTTACTTATTCATTCAACAAACAGAAGCTCTTACAGTTATCGACGTAAACTCTGGTAAATTTGTAAGTTCTGCAACTCAGGACGAAACAATCTTAAAAACAAATATTGAAGCCGTACACGAAATCGCACGTCAATTACGTTTACGTAACATCGGTGGTATGATTATCATTGACTTTATTGATATGACTTCTCGTGTAGATAAATTAGCAATTATGGAAGAATTAGAACTTGCAATTGAAGACGACAAGGCAAAACCTCAAGTTGGTCAACTTTCTGACTTAGGTCTTGTTGAAATGACTCGTCACAGACAAGGGCAAGCTATTTCAGAAGTTTTCGCTAAAAAATGTCCTCACTGTCACGGTGAAGGTTTCATCGTTGAAGACTTCAAATTTGCATCACCAACTGCGGAAGGTGAATACAGAGCAAAAGCTGCAAAAATGAAACTTCCAATAAGCGGTTTTAAGAAAAATAACAACAAGAACAATAAACAAAACAATAATAACAACAATGCTCCAAAACAAGAACAAGTAATGGAACAATCCGCACCACTAGAAACAACTGAAAACCCATCAGTAGAGGCTGACGTTGAAACTAAAAAACGTGAAAACAAAAGAACAAATAACAGAAATAACAAACGTAACTTCAACAAAAAACAACTTAGTGAAAATTCTGAAGTAAAAACAGCTCAAACAATGATTACCGCAGAAGATGAAATTAAGCCCGTAATTGAAGAACCTACTCCTGTTAAAGAAACTCCAGCAGAAGTTGTTGAGCCTCAAGCCGAAGCCCCTGTTGAAGAAAAACCTAAAAGAACAAGAAGACCTAACAGAGGTGGCGCAAAAACAAAACGTCAAGCTCGTTCTAAAAAAACAAGTGAGGAAAAAGTTGAAGAAGAATAATATTAAAAATTTGATATTATCAATTGTTTGTATTTTAACGATTCAAATGGTTGCAATTTCTGTGCCTACAAGCCAAATTCCAGTTTCAGCATCTTATGATGATATGATTAATGTTGCAAGGGAACAAGTATCTTCATCTCCTACCTCTGGCGATATCCAAGTTCAAGCAAAGGCTCAAGAAGAACCTCTTGCTCCTCGTGGAGATTTGGCATATTCAAATACAATGCCCGAAGTTGCAAATACAACCGCAATTCAACCACAAGTGCAACCACAAACAAAACCGAAAAAAAGTTTTGCAAGCATGGTTTTCAAATTCATTCTTGCAATGATTTGGGTTATAATATCTTCAATTGTAATCTTTATTATTTTAATTTCGTACAAAAGATTAATTCTAAAGGGCAAACCTGTAAGACCAACTTACGAAACAACAGAGCAATCTTTAGATACACCTAAAAATTTCAAAGAAGCAATCAAGTTATTTTTAGACAAAACTAAATGGTAAAATGCAATAATTGAATTACAAAACCTGAAATTATTGAAATTACTAACAAAATAAAAATTATACGCAATGAGTCTTTTACAGACTCATTGTTTTTAAATAGAATTAAAAGTCCTAAACCTGCGTTTGTTGAGAGTCCTGAAATTAGTGCGCCAAAAGATAAAGCCGATTTAATGTATAACATTACCACCAAAACGGAGATTGCACAATTTGGAATTAAACCAATAATTGAAGCAATTATTACTTGCAAATATTTATTAGCCGTGAATAATGCCGTAATTCCACCTGATGCCATTGTTAAAGAGTAACTTAAAATACAATTTATTAACAAAATAAATAAAAATATGTTAAAAGTGTGTTTTAGTGGGTGAATTAGCAAATTTTGAAGGTGTGATTGAATTTTATTATGACAGCAACCTGTTTCATTAATTTCAATCTTTTCTGGAGGTTTCTTCAAGTCAGACTTAACTATCTTATCAATAAAATGACCAACAATAATTGCAATGCAAACCTTTATTGCAATAACTGGCAAAATTACAGAAAATTTGTCAGGATACATCAAAAATACTGGAATTGCCTCATCACTAGTTGCCAAATATACAGCAATTAAAGTTCCGAGAGTAATAAACCTTTCAACATAAAGCATTGTTGCAATTACAGAAAAACCACATTGTGGAATTGATGCCAACAATGCACCAATTATTGCACCATATTTTGCGGAATATCTTGAAAAATGTTCAATCCTTTCTGAAAAGTAATTTTCAAAGATTTCAATAAAAATAAATATTACA
>CAVFBQ010000118.1:0-3123 GCA_963620455.1 uncultured Eubacteriales bacterium | reverse complement strand
AGGATAGGTTTTTTCTTAGAAATTCTTGTAGCTAATTTTCTGAAGTTAGCAGGGTTTTGGATTGATTCCATATATAACAATACTTGTTCAACGTCTTTTTCATTTTCCCAGTATTCTAAAGCTGTTTCAGCGTTAACATCTGCTTGGTTACCGATTGAGATGAATTGAGCAAAACCTAAGTTTAAGTCTTTTAAGATGTTCAAGATACCGCCACCCAAAGCGCCTGATTGTGAAACAAAACCGATGTTACCACGTTCAGGAAGTGATTCAGCGAAGCAACCGTCCATGCTGATTTCAGGGTCTGTATTTACAACACCTAAGCAGTTAGGACCTACACATCTCATACCATATTCATTTAATTTTTCTGTTAATTGTTTTTCAAGTTCAGCACCTTCTTTGCCAGTTTCTTTAAAACCAGCTGTGATAATACATAAACCTTTAATACCTTTTTCGTTACATTGGTCAATTGTACCTAAAACGAATTTTGAGTTAACAACAATTATAGCTAAATCGATATCTTCTGGAACTTCATTAACTGTTGTATATGCTTGCAAACCTTCGATTACGCCACCTTTTGGGTTAATCGGATAGATTTTACCTGTAAATTTGTATTCTTGTAATCTTTTCATGATATCAGAACCAATTGTGTGTTCTTTAGTAGAAGCACCAACAACTGCAATTGATTTTGGACGCATGATTCTGTCTAGTTGTTCTTTTAACATTTGTCTTTCCTTTCCTTTAATCTGCTATATTAATATCCGTTTTTAATCCATTCTCTAACTCTGAATTTTGCACCCAGAGATTTTGCAACTTCTTCACAAGCTGCAATGTCTAATGTGTAATCAGGATAATTGTTTACAACTGTCATTACAGTTTCAATTCCGTATTTTATACATTCTTTAGTAAACGTTTTCATTTCTTCAAAAGCATTTTCAAACTTTGGTTTAGAAATCAATTTATATTGTTCGTCGTTTGATGCATTCAAACTAACTGAAATAACATCAACTAAGTCTTTAATTTCAGGAACAATACATTTTTTATTTATAACGTTTCCGTGTCCATTAGTATTTACACGAACTTTTATGCCTTTTTCTTTTAAGTATGAAGCAACACCCTTTAGCAATTCTAATTTCATAAAAGGTTCACCATACCCGCAAAATACAACCTCTTTAGGGGTATCAAAATTTGCGAACTGTGCTATTACATCTTTTGCCTCAACATCTTCTTTATCCAACCACATTTTCTTGCCTTTAATCTCATCTACGGTGTTTCTGATACAGAAAATACAAGCATTTGAACACTTATTAGTTAAATTTACATAAAGTGTTTTTGAGTGTTCGGCATCATCTTCAATTGAATATACATACGTATCCATAGCTACATTATTGCATGTTGAATTTTCATTGTAAAGTAGTTATGAAGTAGTAATAACAAAATATTACGGCAAACTTTTTTGTATAAAAAAGTTTGCCGTTCAAATTTAAAAATCAAATTTTTCGTTATCAATCATATTCTTGAATTTAGTGATATTTGATTGGAATAACAATTGTAAATCTCCAACAGGACCGTTTCTTTGTTTTGCGATAATAATATCAGCCTTACCCTTTGAATCGGCTCTTTGGTTAATTTCTTGAACTTCACCGTCTTCATCTTTTTTGTCTTTATTATAATAGTCGTCACGGTGAATAAACATTACAATATCAGCATCTTGTTCGATTGCACCTGAATCACGCAAGTCTGAAAGCATTGGGCGTTTGTCACCACGTTCTTCAACTTTACGAGATAATTGTGATAGTGCAATAATTGGAACATTCAATTCTCTTGCCAAAATTTTCAAACCTCTAGAAATTGCAGAAATTTCTTGGTTTCTGTCATTACTACTTGAGGAACTGTTAATAAGTTGCAAGTAGTCTATTACAACAAGCCCTAAATCTTTAACCTCCATTGCTAAACGACGACATTTTGCACGAATATCAGTTAATGTACAACCCGCTGTATCATCAATGTAGATAGGAACATCTGAAAATTTTTCCATTACAGTTGCAAGTTTATTCCAGTCCTTACTTTGCATGTTACCACTACGCAAACGTTGTGAATCAACCTCCGCTTCTGCACACATCATACGTTGAACTAATTGTTCACGCGACATTTCAAGAGAGAACATTGCAACTGGAACTTTTGATTTTATTGCAACATTGGCAACAATATTTAATGCAAAAGCTGTTTTACCCATTGACGGACGTGCTGCAAGAATAATTAAATCTGATTTTTGAAGCCCATTTGTCATATCATCTAACTTGTAAAAATGAGTTCTTACCCCAGTGCATTCGTCGCGATGTTGGTAACGATATTCAATTTTGCTGTATACGTTAAAGACATCTTCTTTTACAGGAATAAAATCTTTTGTAGATTTTTGAGATGAGATGTCAAAAATCAATTTTTCAGCATTTTCTAACGAATCATCAACGTTATCTTGATCATAACCTGAAGCTACAATTTCAGAACCCGCAGTGATTAAGGCTCTTTTGATGGATTTGTCTTGAATAATTTTTGCGTAATAACCTACGTTTGCAGTTGTAACAGTTTTAAATGCTAAATCATTGATAAATGCACGACCGCCAACAAGCTCTAAACGTGAGGAGTAGCTTAAAACATCTGAAACAGAAACAATATCAATCATTTGGTTTTGGTTAAATAATTGAAGCATTGCTTCAAATACGTATCTGTGTGCAGGTTTATAAAAACTATCTGCATTAATTGATTCAACAACTTTCGGCATAACAGAAGGATTAACAAGAATTGCGCCCAAAACAGCTTCTTCCGCCGCAATATCTTGGGGCATAAGTGCTGCATTTATATCAGTTGTTGATTGTTTTTTTGTAGTTGTTCTTCCAGCCATTTTGAGTAAAATCTTCCTTAAATTTATAATAAGAGGTTATCATGCAAACAAAGAAATTTAAAGAAGAAAATTAAGTATATTAAAAAATCTTTAGGATTTTTAAAGAAATTTAAAGAAGGTACTTGCATATTTTTTTTGCTCATGTATAATGGGTGTATAACCAAACAAAATGCGGGGGTAATTCAGTGGTAGAATGCCTCCTTGCCAAGGAGGATGTCGCGAGT
>CAVFBQ010000117.1:0-3032 GCA_963620455.1 uncultured Eubacteriales bacterium | reverse complement strand
CCTCGTCAGTCCCGCCATTTAATAAAACAGCTTCGTTAAGGGGCTGTTTTTTAGTGCCTGATTGATTTTCAGCAAGTTCGAACCTTGCATTTTAGAGCGACCTAGTCTATTTATCTCTATTATGTCATAGAATACAGGATGCAAGGTTATATCTATATTTTTGCCTGATGCAATAAAGTTCGAACCAATTATTTCACAAATAGTTATTTTTTCGGATGGAGTTGCTTCCATGAAAATTTTGCTTGCATTCTTGCAGAATTTCAATATTAAATCAGATTGTTTATAAAATTCATCATCTGCTTTATTTATGCATGCCAATTTCTCCCGTAATTGTTCTTTCTCTACATTCAACTCTTTATATGCTTGATTGGGTAACTTTGCTTTAATATACATAATCTCCAACATATAACCTTTGAATTGTTTAAACTTCATATTTGTTTCCCTCTAGATTTCTTAGCCCTTCTTCATAAACTTTTAATGAAACTTATATACGTCAAATTTTGTCACAAATATTTTTATCCCATTTCACACCTTCAAGTAGAAAAACCTAAAATAAATATTAACATTATCGGCAATTGTGTTTTTTTGATATAAAATGATATTGTAGAAGTTAGTATAGAATATTTAAGGAAATATATTATGTGGGATTATTCTGAAAAAGTTATGGATCACTACAGAAATCCAAGAAACGTAGGCAAAATCGACAACCCTGATGCTGTTGGTGAAGCTGGTTCTTTGGCGTGTGGTGACTCTTTGAAATTATATTTAAAAATAGAAAATGGAATTGTTACTGATGCTAAATTCCAAACTTTTGGTTGCGGTTCTGCGGTTGCAAGCTCAAGCATTTTGACAGAAATGATTATCGGAAAACCTGTTGAAGAAGTAAAAAAGATTACAAATAAAGATATCGCAGACCAATTAGGTGGTCTTCCACCAGAAAAAATGCACTGTTCAGTAATGGGACACGAAGCATTAGAAGATGCTTTAAAAAATTATTTTGATGAAGAAATAACTATTCCACTAGATAAAAAAGTAGTTTGCCAATGTTTTAATGTAACTGAAAATCAAATTTTAGAAGCCATTGAAACAAATAACTTAAAAACTGTTGAAGATATAACCAATTACACAAAAGCAGGTGGAGCTTGTGGTCGTTGCAAATCAACAATTAAATCTATTCTTGACTCATATTGGGAAAAGAAAGATGCTAACAAGCCAAAATTAACTCAAACTCAAAAGATTTTAAAAATTAACAGCGTAATTGAAAATCAAATTTCGCCAGAATTACAAAAAGACGGTGGAGATATTGAACTTATTGATATTAATGACAATAAAGTTTACGTTAAACTTAGAGGTAGATGCTCGGGTTGCAAAAATTCACACATGACACTAAAAGTTTTTGTAGAACAAACGCTTAGAGAAACTATTTCTAACCAAATTGACGTTATAGAGGTTCAACAACAATGACAAACAATATAATTTACTTAGACAACAATGCTACAACCTGTGTAGACGAAAAGGTTTTGGAAGCAATGCTTCCTTATTTAAAAGAAGATTTTGCAAACCCTTCAAGTATGTATGACTTTGCAACAAAACCAGCAAAAGCTATGCAAACAGCTAGAAAACAAGTTCAAGAATTTTTAGGTGCAGCAAGTGAAAAAGAAATTATCTTTACTTCTTGCGGTTCTGAAAGTGCAAATACAGCAATAAGAAGTGCTTTGTCAAATAACAAGACAAAACGTCATATTATAACTACAGCTGTTGAACACCCTTGTGTATTAAATACATATCATTATTTTGAAAAACAAGGTTATAAAGCTGATTACATCGGTGTAAACGCTAATGGCGAATTGAATATAACTGAATTATTAGATAAAATCACTGACGAAACAGCTTTAGTTTCAGTTATGTGGGCAAATAATGAAACTGGTATTATTTTCCCTGTTGAAAAAATTGCGGAAATGGTAAAAGAAAAAAATCCACACACACTTGTTTATGTTGATGCTGTACAAGTAGCAGGAAAAATTGATATCAATGTAAAAGACACAAAAATTGATATGTTAGGTGTTTCTGGTCATAAGTTCCATGCTCCAAAGGGTGTTGGTGTTTTATATGTAAAATTGGGAACCGTTATGTCTCCGTTGATTATTGGAGGTCACCAAGAACGTGGTAGACGTGCAGGCACAGAAAATGTACCTTATATTGTTGGTATCGGTAAAGCCGCAGAGCTTGCTCAAGATAGTTTAGATGTTGAATTACACGAAGTAAAACGTTTAAGAGATAAATTAGAAACTGGAATTATCAAAAATGTTTATAATGCTAGATTAAATACATCTTTAACAAATAGAGTTCCAAACACTACAAACATTGGTTTTCAATACATTGAAGGTGAATTAATTTTACTTCACCTGGCTGATATGGGTATTTGTGCAAGCTCAGGTAGTGCATGTACATCAGGCTCATTAGAACCAAGCCATGTTTTGAGAGCAATGGGTATTCCTTTCACAGCATTACATGGTAGCATTCGTTTCTCTTTGAGTAGATTTACAAAAGAAGAAGAAATTGATTATGTAATTGAAAAAATACCTCCAATTATTGAAAAATTGAATACAATTTCACCATATCAAGATGAATTATTAGCTTTAAAAAATTTAAAACACTAAAAATATCCTCTTAATGAAGGTATAAATTTTCTCAAAATCATACATAATATAAAGTATGGAGAGAAGTTTAAAACAAGGAAGTGGAAATAATCCTTTCAATTCTGATGAAAGGCTAAAACGAGCAACAAGCCCATTTGCAATAGATGGGTATGATTCTGCTATGCTTGAAGATAGAGCATATCTAAAATTAGACGATGAAATGTTGAAACTTGAGTATAAAATAAACAACTTAGAAGAGGACTTAATGATTATTGACGAAGAAATTATTTCAGCCCTAAACATTGACGATCAATCAAGAGCAGAATTGTTGAAGGAAAAGAAGAAAGCTATTGAAAAAGAACTTGAACAACTGAATGATAGATATTTTGATAT
>CAVFBQ010000116.1:0-3025 GCA_963620455.1 uncultured Eubacteriales bacterium | reverse complement strand
TAATGCTATTAATTGTGTCAAAAAAGACTACGCAACGTTGGTCAAAAATGAATGATTACCTTGGCGCAGTAAACGAAACCTTGAGATCTGTAAGATACGGTGATTTAGGTAAAAAGATGAAAAAAATTAACCCAGAATCATACGAAACCTTGACAGATAGTGTTAACCAGCTTATTGACTCATTAAGCGAAAAGGAACGAGAAGTAACTCAACAACAAACAGAATTAATCCACCAAAACAAATTTTTGGAAGCTATTTTAAACTCTCTTTCTGACGGTTTGCTTATTGTAGATAGAAAATATAAAATTTTAAGAGCTACACCAAAAGTTTTGCAATGGTTTGATGTAAAAGGCAAAGAAATCCTTAGAAAAAATATTCTGGAATACATTAATATTCCGGATGAAACTCCTATTGAAAAACTTGAAAATACAGAGGTGTTCATAAAGACCTATTCTGACGATGCTTTTGAAGCTTCAACTATAAGACTTCAACTTGAAGATAAAAAGAAACGATACATTGTAATTCTAAAGAATATTACTAACCAAAAAGAACTTGAACATTTAAAAGAAGACTTCGTAGCAACACTTACACACGATTTAAAAGTTCCAATTATTGCAGAATCAAATATTTTAGAGTTCTTATTAGACGAAAAATTTGGTTCGATTACAGAAAAGCAGAAAGAAGCAATTAAGAACATGCAGGTTTCAAACAAAGAATTGATTGAACTTGTACAAATTCTTCTTGAAACTTATAAAATTAAAGAAAATGGTATATCTTTATATCTTGAAGAATTTGAAATTAACCCATTTATCAAAGATATTGTGACAGAAATGACTCCTATTGCTGAAAAAAGCAACATGAAAATTAAATTCAAAGAATACGAAAATATCACAATTACTGCGGATAAAATTCAACTTAAACGAGTTATAAAAAACCTAATTCAAAACGCTATTTTACATAGTGATACGAGCAAAAGTATCGAAGTAAAAGTTGTAAAAACAACCTCAGATGTTAATATAACAGTGATTGACCATGGTAAAGGCATTTCAAAAGAAGATATTGAAAAAGTTTTCCAAAAATATTACTCAACAGCAAAAAAATTCAGAAAAATTGGAACAGGCTTAGGATTATACTTAGCACAACAAATTACTAAATCTCACGGCGGTGAAATTACGGTTAACAGTGACGAAGGAGAAGGTACTGAGTTCTGCATTCATATTCCAAATATAAACGAAAACACCAATAATTAAATTTTATAGTATAATAAAACTATGGATATTTTAAGCGTATTACATATTGATAGCAAAAAAGCCATCAAGTGGGCTTCTGGTGGGGTTTACACTCTTTTTAGAATTCTTGAAAGAATGATTGAAATTAGAAACGTAAATTACCCAGAGCAAGAAAACAACGTCGTTTTCGCCATGTGGCATGCTCAACAATGCAGTTTACACGGAATTCCGTTTAAAAAAAGAAAAAACGTTAACATTTTGATTAGTCGCTCTGACGACGGAGAAATAATTGCTCAAGTTGTTCACAAATGGGGCTTTAATACTGTTCGCGGTTCAAAAGACAATAAGGGTGAACGCCGTAAAGGCGGTATGCAAGCAACATTACAAATGATTGACCGCTTGAAAGATGGTCAAAATGTAGCAATTATGGTAGACGGTCCTGCTGGTCCTTACCACGAGGTAAAAAATGGCGTTATCAAAGTTGCTAAAAAGACAGGCGCAGCAATTATTCCGATGACTTGGTATTCTCCTAACAAAAGTTTGTTAAGACTTCCGACTTGGGACAAATTTGAAATTCCAATGGGTTTCACAAAAATCGTAAACTTATACGGTGCCCCTATTTATATATCAGAGGATGCTGATGTTGAAGAGGATATTCGCGTAAAGCAACAACTAAAAGATGCGCTACTAGACTTAGAAAAGAAAGCTCCCGAAGCTTTTAAAGAGGCATACAAAAAACAGAAATGACCAAAAATCTAAATGTGATGGCAATTCAAATGTCATCAGTACTTGGGGATAAAAAACAAAATATCGCAAAAATTAGGGATTTAATCAATAACAACGCAAAGTCTGAAACTGACATAATCATCTTACCTGAAGTTTGGACAGTTGGTTGGGCTTGCGATTATTTTCCTGAATCAGCAGAAGCCCTTGAAGATAGTGAAGTTATAAGAACCTTATCGGAATTAGCAAAAACTCACAATGTAAATATCCTCGGCGGAAGTTTTATCACTAAAAAAGGTGGAAAATTGTTCAATACTTGCCCCGTAATCAACAGAAACGGTGAGTTGATTGCAACTTACGACAAATGTCATTTATTCTCATACTACGGAGATAAAGAAGGTTCATACATTACAGAAGGTTCAAACCCTGTAATTGTAAATATAGAAGGCATTAGGATAGGTTTAACAATTTGCTATGACATAAGATTTCCAGAAATTTACAGAGCTTATGCATACAAAGGTGTTGATTTGATGGTTAACATGGCTGCTTGGGGTTCTAAAAAAGAAATTCCTTGGGTTTCAATGACTCACTCTCGTGCCGTTGAAAATCAATGCTACTTTGTTGCCCTAACACAATCTGGAGCTATTGAACACGGCGAATTTAACCTTGGAAAATCAACAATAATAAATTATAAAGGCGACAACTTAGCAGAAATCACTTCAGGCGAAGGTGCAATTTCTGCAACATTAGATTTTGAAGAACAAAACGACTTTAGGGCAAAATGTACGGTTTTAAAAGATGTTCACAAAAGTTATGAAGTAAAGGAATGTTAGATATGAAAAAGATACTATTCACATTATTTTCAATAATTTTATTATCACAATGCGCAAACGCAATGGATAGCGCAATTTTTAACAAGGCAATTCACAGCTCTGGTATTCACAAAGGGGCAGTATCTGTATCGTTTAAAGATTTATCAACAGGAAAAACTGTTGCCGAATTAAACTCAGAAATTCCAACATCTCCTGCATCAACACAAAAGTTATTGACTTATCTTCCAGCACTAACAGTTC
>CAVFBQ010000115.1:1891-2838 GCA_963620455.1 uncultured Eubacteriales bacterium | reverse complement strand
GGTTTTGCCCACGCGCCTTTTAGGTTGTTTCTATTGTTGATTTCGTCTGAAATCTTGAGTCATTGTTTGTTGGAAATTTTGTTGCTGAATTTCGTTGCTTTGATGAACCTTGCCTACGGTTGTGTTAACTTTGCCAACAAATGTAACAGTTTGACTAATAACAAACCAAAGTGCTGCGACTATTACTATAACTATCAGTGGTTTTGGAATATCTGGCATATCTCTCCTCCTTAGCTATTCTTCTTAATAATTGTTATATAAACATTATAACTTATGTTTTTAAACATTTCAAGTGGCATGAAATGTTCATTGTTATTGCTCATTATCATCTTTGTCAAATTCAATTCGTGGAAGTTTGGGTAATCCTAAATGGTAATAAGATGCCAACATTCTGATTAAAATTGTGACTACAATTGCAGTTACAACAGATAATATCGGACTGCAATGATTTGTGTACATAAAATAATAAATTCCAGCGCCAACAATTGCTGCTGATGCATAAATGTCTTTGAATAGGACAAATGGAACTTTACCAGCGAGCACATCTCTAACCATTCCTCCACCAATACCTGTGATTACCCCAACGAAGATTGCTAAAAATGCGTTGTGCTCAAACCCGTGAACGATGGCTGTATTTGTACCAGTTACTGCAAAAACGCCTAAACCGATAGCATCGAAAAAGTTAACTACTTCAACGAAAAATTGTTTGTTTTCGTTGAATTTAGCTTTGACAATGGCGGCAGCACCAAATGTTACACACGCAGTCATGAAAGCAACAACAACGTAAATAGGATTTTTGAACATTGTAGGTGGAATAATTCCTAATGTGATGTCACGAAGTGCACCACCGCCAACGGCAGTGATTACACCTAAAACGATAATGCCAAAGATATCAAAACGTTTTTTTATTCCGACAATTGCGCCCGAAATTGCAAACGCAATAATAC
>CAVFBQ010000115.1:0-1805 GCA_963620455.1 uncultured Eubacteriales bacterium | reverse complement strand
AATTTCATACCATTATAAATATTTACTAAATATTTTAATATATAAAATTATATAGACAAGAGATGTTTTTGTGGCGCCTTATGCAAGTCTTAAACCAACAGTGCCTAAAATTATAAATAGGATTGATGCAATTTTTATTAAGCTAACAGATTCGTGTAGAAAAACTATTCCGATAATGCTGATTAAGAATATTCCTAATGTACCCCAAATTGCGTATGCAACGCCCATTTCGATTGTTCTAAGTGCATAAGATAAAAACAAAAAACAAAGTCCATAAGACACAAGCGCACTAATAGATGGGGATAAAACAGAAAAACCGTTTGAGAGTTTTAAAAATGTTGTTCCAGATGTCTCAAAAACAATTGCTAAGGCTAAATAAATCCAACTCACATTAAATCCTTTCTTTTTGTAATGTCAGTATGAGTATATGAATATTTACGCAAAAATAAAACCTTTTTTACATCTTGTAATTTTCTAAATTCTGTGCACCAAATAGAATGTAGGGTTAATCAAAAAAAGGCGGGATTGGCTTTTAGCCAATCCCGCCTTTTTCATGTGTTTTATTTTTCTTTAATCAATCTAAAACCAACATTACTGTACGCACTGTAAGGATTTCGTCCTTCGGTTCTAGCTTCTGTTCTGCAACTCATTCTTGGTGAGTTGAAAGCTCCACCTTTTACGGCTTTTGTGTCTGAGGTTCTGTTTGTTGTTGTCCATTCCCAAACATTTCCCCACATATCTATTGCTCCTGATGCGGAAAGTGTTTGAGAATATGCTGTTACTGGTGTTAAACCTCTGTTTTCACCACTATTGAAATCGGCATCTTTTGGCATGTGACCTGCTGCAAACTCCCATTCATTTTCGCTCGGAAGTCTGTAAGTTCCACCATCGTGCTGAGATAGCCATTTTGCGTAAGCAACAGCATCGTTGTAAGAAATATTTACAACTGGGTAATTTCCTTTGCCTGTTGGTGTAACTCCGTTTATCCAATCTTTAGGCGCTTTTCTTCCTGTAGCTTGAATAAATCGGGCGTATTCTGCGTTTGTTACAGGTGTATATGCAACATAAACATTTTGTCCAGCTCCAAGTACAGGTAAATAACCGTCTTGAGATCGTCTTGCGTTTGGAGTTAAACGGCTATCAGTGAAACGACTTAACGATTGGTTGATACGATTTTCTCTATCTCTAAGCATTTCATTTACGATTTCTTGCATTTCGTCAATTTTTGATTGGTCGCGAGCAGTTTGTTTTAACTCTTCAAGTTTCGCTTTTTTACGTGCAACAATTTTGTCGTAATTGATTTCGATTTGCTTACGTAAAGCCATTTTGTTGTATTCAGTTGGGTTTTGTCGATATGCTCGAATAAGTCCCTTAGTTACATCATCTAATTCAGGACGTTCTTTTTCAACGGTTGTACTGTATTTAAAAGACTTAGCCTCTGGATTAACCTGTAATGTAGAGGCTTGCACATAAGAGATAGAGCAGATGACTGATAAAATCAATAAATAAGTCTTTTTTATCATTTAAAATCCTCTCTATTTAGATTTTTTTGCGCCGTTAACTTCACCATTTTTCATACCATTTTTAAGTCCGTACTTCAAACCATACTTCATACCGTCTTTTTGACCGTATTTTGCACCGTCTTTCATGCCTTGTTGTGGACCATTCTTAAGTCCTTGTGTTAATCCTTGTTTTTGACCATTTACTGCAGTAACATTCGTATCGGCGAAAACAGCACTAGAATTTACGCCTGCAATAACTAAGCAAAAAATAAATAAAGCTAAAAATTTTTTCATATAATTCTC
>CAVFBQ010000114.1:0-3743 GCA_963620455.1 uncultured Eubacteriales bacterium | reverse complement strand
ACATACATCTCTAAGCTCATTAATTATCTCCTCACAAGCATAATCAAGCGTTGGCACAGTATAGCCGACTCTGCAAGGATTGTTTCTAACAAAAATACAGAATTGATTTTCTTGCATTTTTGTATCATCTAAAATCCTTACTGGTGGAATGATATAGCCCCATTCGTCAGCTATATCGTCACGGAGCTGGGTAATACGATTACATAATTCCTCTGCGAAATCCACCAAGTCGCCTCCAACCTTTATTGACAATTCATCAACGGTCAAATCGTCAAACAAGCTGTCTATTTGGTCATAAACAGACGGTTTGGATTCTTTTTTTCTATTCAATTTTAATAATTTATTCAATATTTCCATCATACAATCTTATTAATAAATTTATTTTGAAAGTCAACTTTATTTTTGGCATGGAAAATATAAATAAATTTGCCCATAATATTATTACATGGTATAATCTTTGTATGATTGATGGGATTAACGGTCTTTTTAAGACAACGCAAAATCGTCTAATTATATTGGGGTTACTATCAACAACGATAGTAATGGTTTGTCTTACTTGCTTTGCCGTTTCTAAAATCCATAAAAATTTAGATGTTGGATATAAAAACTTCGGTCAAATTATATCTAAAACTCTTGCTATTGAATCTGTAGAAATTACAAAGGATATCCCAGAACTTAGCAAATACGACACTTTGCGTTCTCACTCATTGTCTATTTTAGGCAGTAACGATGATATCGCGTTTATTGAGTTTAAAGCTCAAGACGGAAAGACTATATATTCAAGTAAAGAAGATTATTCTAACAGAGCAAATCACGCAAAAATTGTTGTAAGCTCACCTATGCAACTGAAAAACGGTATTGAATCTAAAAACGTAGGTTCAGTTATTGTGGGTCTTTCAGGAACTATTATTTATGCGATTACGGATACAACGACAACCTCTCTAATTATGGTATTTGCCTTAACTTGGGGATTAATCGTGCTTGTAATGCTTGCTCAAACAATACTTTCAACAAAAGAATTAAAGGTTCTTCAAGACGGTGTTAAGAAGATTTCTTCTGGTACCTTCGGAGTTAAAGTTGAATCTCAAGGCATGACAAAAGAAGTTAAACAACTTTTTGATGCGTTTAACGACATGTCGACAAAGCTTCACCAATTTGAAGAACAAAATATTGGTCAATTAACTTTAGAAAAAAATAAATTAGAAGCTGTCCTTGCTTGCATTGCAAACGGTGTTGTAGTTTGTGACAATTACGACAACGTAATTTTGGTTAACGAACACGCTCAACAATTGCTTGACGTAAGACCAAGCGAAATTTTAAAAACTAAAATTCAACAATATTGCGATACAAATGGCGAACTTTGTTTCAAAGATAGAATTGAACAGTTTAAAGATACACCACTAGACATTATGGAACAACGACCTCTAGCGTTTAACATTGAAGTCAATCAACAAGTTATAAAGGCTGTAATGTCACCAATGTTCTCTGTAAATAGAGATTACGTGGGTTACATTATTGTATTAATCGATGTTACAAAAGAAATTGAAATGGATAACCTTCGTTCTCACTTTATTTCAAACGTTTCTCACGAATTAAGAACTCCAGTAACAGTTCTTAGAAGCTATATTGATACACTTTACAACTACGGCAACGACTTTGATTTCAATACACAAAAAGAATTTATTGGTGTAATGAACCAAGAAATTGTCAGACTTAACCGCATGGTTAATGATATTCTTGATTTTTCACGTTACGAATCTCAAAACGTCAAGTTGGAAAAGACAAAACAAGACATTATGCCTGTAATTGAAGATGTAGTTGATGAAATGAAGGTTCTTGCAACCGAACATAATTTGACAATTTCAGTTATGAAAGAGCCTGATTTACCTGAAATTCCGTTCAATAAAGACAGCATAAGACGTGTAGTTGCAAACATTGTATCAAACGCAATAAAATATTCACCTGACGGAAAACGTATCAAAATCAGAGCTGAACGTGCGAGAGTCGGAGATTACGTTGAAGTTAGCGTAGAAGACCAAGGCCAAGGCATTGCGCCTGAATATTTGGATAAAGTTTTTGATAGATTCTTTAGAGTTGAAAACAATACACACACTATCAAGGGCACAGGACTTGGCTTACACTTAGTAAAAATTTCTGTTGAAAAACACCACCAAGGACAAGTTTTTGTTCAATCAAAAGTTGGTGAAGGCTCTACGTTTGGTTTTAGATTACCAATCAATCCACCAAAAACTGAAGACGACGAACCTCAAGACGAAATGCCTAAAAAAACAGAAGATGAAGTGCAAGAACTTGCATCTTCAAACAACGGCAACGATGGTTGGGAAATTTCATTTGAAAAAAGATAAAAGCTATTTTTTAACCACTTTGTAAGTGATAAATCCCACTGCAATAACTATCATTACCACACTTGCGATTGTTGCAATGTGTATTGAACCAACGTTTAGGGCGCTATCAAGTCGCATAGGTTCAATTATAAGTCTTACGATTGAGTATAAAATTATATATGATGCAAAAATTAGTCCGTCAAAACGGCATTTTAACTTTCTTATAACAAAAAATAAAATCGCTAAAACTATTAAATTTAATAGGCTTTCATACAAAAAAGTTGGCTGAAAATAAGAGAAGGTTTCATACCCTTGAACTCTTGCTTCCATTGGTATACACACACCCAAAGTGTTTGTTGGGTGTCCGTAGGCTTCTGAATTAAAGAAATTTCCCCAACGTCCAATTGCTTGCGCCAAAATCAAGCCAAAGGATATAATATCAGCTAATTTCAAAACTGGATAATGTTTTATTTTTGCATATATTACCCCGCCTAAAAATCCACCTAAAATTCCGCCTTGAATTGAAATTCCGCCTTCCCTAAAATTAAAAATTTCAGTAATATTTGAAGAATAAAAGTCGAAATTAAGTAGACAATAATAAATTCTTGCGCACAAAAAACCTGTTAATAGTACAACTGAGATTACGTCATACAAAATCTCCGCATCAACATCTTTGTAATACTTTTTTGTAATAAAATATGCAAAACTAAAACCACACAAAACTGCAAGCGCCATGCATATTCCATAGTTATAAATATTAAAACCATTTATGCTAAAGGCAATGGCCGAAGGTGATTGAAAACTAATCATTAGTTTGAATCAGCATCTAAAGTTTGCAATTTGTCTTGGATATCTTCAATTTTTGATTGAACTTCTGCAGAATCGTTTGCAGCCGTAGCTAATTCAAGATATTTGTTGTAATTTTCAATAGACAAATTGTAATATTCTTTCACTTTTGTTAATTCTTCATCAGTTAGCTTGTATGACCCATCTGGATTTGTAGGTGCAGATTTTACATCATCATCTTCTTCTTCATCAGAATGTTCTTGTTCTTCTTTTTGTTGTTTTGAATTTCCTGCGTATAAGTCTTTAGCATAGTTTTCGTACATTACAGCAAATGAATAGTATGCATCTGGCGAATCAGGTCTTAATTTAATAGCTTTTTCAAAAGTTTCAATTGCTTCTGGGTAATCTTCATTTTCAGTGTATGCTAAAGCCAAATTATATTGAGTTTCAAAAATAGTTCCATCTAAGTCAGCGCTTGCTTTCAAACGGCTAATTGCATTTTCATAATCGCCTTTTTTCATATATTCTAACGCTTTGTTATTTAATTCTTGTACAGCTAAATTGTTAATACAGGCAGTTGTAAACACTGAAAGAATTAAAACTGTAACTAAA
>CAVFBQ010000113.1:367-5478 GCA_963620455.1 uncultured Eubacteriales bacterium | reverse complement strand
TCCTTATTTTACATTAAAAAAAGATTAATTTGTTTAAAAAACTAAAAAATATATGTTAAACTATACATAGTAATTTTTAAAAAGGAGAAATTTATGTCAAATCCAGTTTTTTCACAAAGAGCGATGGAAGGCAACGAAAGAGTTTTAAATAGCGAGCCAATGACAGTAAATGGCGCTATCAACAAAACTTTTGTGTTGTTTTTATGTTTGTTAGCAACTAGTTTTTATGAATATTCTTTATTCTTGCAAGGCTTTACGGACAAAGCTATGGGCTTAATGATGATCGGCTTTGTTGCATCAATTATTGCATTTATTGTAATTATGTTTGCAAGAAAAACAGTTAAATTTATGGCACCAGTTTATGCTTTGTCTGAAGGTTTAATTTTAGGTGGCTTGTCTGTAACATTTGAACAAGCTTACCCAGGAATCGTTATACAAGCAGTAAGCGCAAGTTTTATTGCATTTTTCGTAATGTTAGCTTTGTACAGAGCTGGCATAATTAAGTGTACAGAAAAACTCAGAAGTGTTTTGATGATTTCAATGTTTTCAATTCTAGGAATTTACCTAGTTCAAATCATCGGTTCATTCTTCCACTTAAGTATTCCTGGTTTGTTCGGTTCTGGACTTATTGGCATTGGCTTTAGCGCATTTGTTTGCATTATCGCAGCACTTAACTTCATTATCGACTTTTCATCAATTGAAATGGGCGTTCAAAACATGATGGATAAGTCATTTGAATGGTACTGTGGCTTTGGCTTAATGGTTACATTTATTTGGTTATACATAGAAATTCTAAACTTGTTAGCAAAATTGAGAGATCACTAATCTTAATAGGTTAATATAAAAAAATGTGCGGTGGATTTTCAATCCATCGCTTTTTAGTTGTGCGATTTTGCGAAACAAAATCGCACAACTAAAAAGAAAACCACCTAATCGGTGGTTAAAATTTTGAATAAATAATTGAGAGAGAGTATTAATAATTTAATTTGAGTTGATTTATTTCCTTACCTTTTCCTAAAACCTTCATTCACTTTGGAATGTGTTTGTTTAAAATCTGTTTTACTATATCCTTTCTTGATTATAGTTATTAATAATTATAGTCGTTGACTTGAATTATTGCTTCTGCGCACTTCTCACAATCGATATTTAATCGTTTGTTCGGCAGAGTGCAAATTTCAATTATGCAATAAAGTTTGAACCATGGAATGATGCACCGTGGAAGAATGATTCTTTCATTATGCCTCTTAATGATTTTGCTCTTACATCTTTTTTTGATTCTGCGTTGATTGCTTGAGTTGATGTTTTGTAAGCGTCTGCTGCAACTTGTGAAAATAACATTGACATCTCTTTAAAAATCCTCTCTTGCTCTCGTACTTATATAAAGTTTTTCTTTATTAAAAAATTGCTTTTTGGGATTAACTCATATTTACAAAACTTAACACAATGGGTATCTGATCGTCTTCATTGACGTTCTGAAGGTGTTAAGTTTGATGATTGATGTTTTAAGAATTAGATGTTTTACTAACCTGAAAACGTTGAAATTGTCCTTACTGGCAGAAATGCACATAAAAGCATTATTGATGCAGCAGATTTAGTTTCAAATATTCAACCAATCAAGCATTATTGGAACAAAGGTGTTAAAGCAAGAGAAGGTATTGAATATTAATTTTGATTTTTAAATTTTATTTTTAAAAGTGAGGCGCGAAATTTTTTACAAAAAATTTCGCGCCATTTTGTGAGGAAAATATGAAAAATAAATAAAGGTTCTTAAAAATTCTTTTCTTTGAATTTTGTCCGTATAAAAACGTACGTAATATTACGTACACGAAGCTGAAACACATTGATTATTGACGAATATACGTTCACAATTAGGTGGAATGACAGCCTCTAAGCCGTTATAAGAAATTTGTTCTGGCTGATTTGAAATGTTTATCGCACATACAGCGCTTTCATCATTTAACTTACGTGCGAAACAGAAAAATTCATTTTTTAGTTTAATTTCTTCGTATTGTCCATAAATAAAGGCTTTGAACCGTTTATTTAAATCACATAAGTTTTTTATATGATTTGTCAAATCACCATAATCAAAGAACTTTGAACTAGGTCTTAAAGCCTTATCACCTTGGCTTTTAGTACCTTCAATACCAAATTCACTTTGATAATATATACTTGGAACTCCTGGAAGCGTAAACATCAAGGAATACACTAGTTTTAGCCATTTTTTATTGTTCAAACTGCTTGCAATTCTGCTTACATCGTGATTATCAAGGAATGAATATAGGCGCTTTCCGTTATACAAAGTTTCTTGACGCTTTACAGAATGCGCTATTTCAAACATATTCTTATCATTAAAACTTGAATACATACCCTTGTAACACTCATAATTTGTCACACTATCAAGCATTTCAGAGTTTACAAGCCTGTTATAATCACCATGTACAGCTTCACCTAATAGCCAAAAATCTTGTTTCAAAATCTTTGAAAATGTATGTAGTTCTCTAATAAAGTCCTCGTCTAAACAATAAGCTACATCAAGTCTTAAACCATCAATATCAAAGGTTTCTACCCAATATTTAACCGCATAAAGTATATGTTCTCTAACTTTTGAATTCTTCAAATTAAGTTTAACTAGGTCATTACAACCTTCCCAATCCTGATAGCTGAAACTATCATTATAACTGCTATTAGAACCAAAATCAATATAAAACCAATCATAATATTGAGATTTTTCTTTATTAATTTGAACATCTTTAAATGCCCAAAAGTCTCGTCCAACGTGATTAAATACACCATCAATTACAATTTTTATACCGTTATTGTGGAGTTTTAGACATAATTCTTTAAATTCTTCATTAGTCCCCAACCTTGAATCAATCTTATAATAATCCGCTGTATCATAGCCATGCTCTGTACTTTCAAAGATTGGACCAAAGTAAATAGCATTGATACCAAGGTTTTTAAGGTGTTCTACCTGTTCTTCAATTTTATATAAATTATGCTGAACCTCACCATTAAAGCGGTTTTTGTCTTGAGCTCCGCATAATCCTAAAGGGTAAATGTGATAAAAATTGCTTTCCTCAGCCCACATGTTTTTCTCCTTTCTATACCGTTCGGTATATTAACATCAAAATTTTTTCTAGCTGAAAATGCCATGCATAAACTGTTTTACAAATTGATTAATACTATCTTGCTTTTTCAGCGCAATACATGTATTAATCAATCCGATAAAAGTCCATGCCAAGCGAGTTTCAGAGCCTTTCATATTTCCGTGAATACGTGCCATAGACTTAAACATTTTTTCAATTATTTGGAACTGAATATTGTTCAAATCTTTGGCAATCCTGCTTAGGCTTCCGCAATCTGGGGCAAATGTTGCGTTTAGCACTATTTTGTAGAATTTTTTGTTTGCGGTCGCAAACTTCAAATAAGTTTGTGCAACAGTTGTTAACGTAAGTATAACGTCCTTTTCGTACACTTTTGGTTTTGGGGTATAATGTGTATTTTCGTCAAGCAAATTGTTTAATTTTTCATAATTAGCTTTCAAAACTTCCTTTAAAACACCTTCTTTACTTCCGAAATAGTAGTATAAAGTTGGTTTTGTTATGCCTGATTTTTCGCAAAGAGTTTGAACACCAACGGCATCATAACCCTTGCTAGAAAACAAATCTAGCGCTATAGATAATATTTTATTTTTGTTATCTGTTGTTTTCATAGTATGGATTATATACCGAACGGTATATAAATGTCAATAGGTAATTCATCTAAATAGAGGATTAAATTTTAAATAACATATTTTACAATATGTATGTAAAGAAATAATCTGAGTGGAGATTATTGGGGGATAGGAAAATGTCTTTAAGTATTAAATTTGTAAATGAATACGTTGATGAAGAATTTGAACCACAAAATAATGGTGAAATTTCTGATTCAATCACTCAAAACTGGACAGAACAAGCTTTGGAATGTTATCAATTAGGTTGCGATTGCTCAAGATGTTCTATTTCTAAAGGTAAATACTCTTTTGTTTGTCAAATGCCAAAAGTAGTAAAAATATTATTAAAAATGGGCAAACCTAGTTCTAGTACAAAACTAATGCATGCTTAGTTTGTGGATTAATTTTTGAGCTGCATTTAGCATTAAATCTATACTTGTAGAAAACGGTGGGGCGTAAGTTATATCGTCACCCACAAATTCGTGTAATGTCATTTTGGATAAAAGCGCTGAAGTGAGAGTATTAATACGCTTATCAACATCACCAGTACCAATTCCTTGTGCACCTAAAATTCGCTTCGTTGTTCTATCAGCAACAAGTTTTAGCGTGATACGCTTTGCGTTTGGCATATAGCCCGCTTTGTCATTTTTTCTAACTATTACTGAAACTGGGTCAAAACCATATTTTTTCGCATCAGTTTCTGTCAGACCTGTCATTGACATAGTAAAATTAAAGTATTTAGAAACTGCTGAACCTAAAACACCAGTAAATTCTTCATTTTCACCAGCAACATTTATTGCACAACAGCGTCCTTCTTTGTTTGCGGTCGAACCTAAAGGAATCCAACACGGCGCATCTGCAATTATATTATACTTTTCAACACAATCACCACATGCATAAATATCTTTTACATTTGTTTCCATGCGCGAATTTACTTTTATTGCGCCAGTTTCACCTAAAGCAATTCCTGCAGACATTGCTAATTTAACATTTGGTTTTACACCAATTGATAAAAGTACTAAATCGGTATCAATTTTAACTCCATTTTTTGTAATTATAGTTTTAACAGTATCATTACCTTGAATTTCAGCAATAGTATCATTATCAATAATTCTAATATTCTCCAAATCTCTTTGAATTACGTATTTTTGAATTGCCTCTGACATGTCAGTATCAAAAATAGACATTATATTTTCGCGACTATGGATTAAAGTTGTTTGTAAATGCTGTTTGACAAAGGCTTCAAGCATTTCTATTCCTATATAACCTCCACCTAGAATAACAGCTTTTTTAGATTGCAAGACAGCCTGTTTTATAGCAAAACCGTCTTCCAAATTTCTTAGTGTAAATACATTTTTTAAATTTGTCTTATAAACCTTTGGTGCAAAAGCTTTTGCAC
>CAVFBQ010000113.1:0-357 GCA_963620455.1 uncultured Eubacteriales bacterium | reverse complement strand
CAAATTCCTCATTTACTTCAAGGTTTTTAACTACAATTTGCTTTGTTTCGGGATAAATTTTTTCTACTTTATGCTTTAAATAAACACTTATACCGCTATTTTCAAAAGCTTTTGGTGTACGAACAATAAGGTTTTCAATATTAGCAAAAGCTCCGCTAATATAGTACGGAAGCCCACATTCTGAATACGCAACATTAGTATCTGCAGTATAAATTACAATATCCCAATCTGGTCTTAACCGTTTTAATTTGGCAGCAGCTTTAGAGCCTGCTGCTACCGCACCTATAACTATAACTTTCATATTCAAAGTATATAAAATAAATTAATTTTCACATTCGACAATTGGACTAAAAAACC
>CAVFBQ010000112.1:0-3532 GCA_963620455.1 uncultured Eubacteriales bacterium | reverse complement strand
GAGCAGAACTCATACCGTATTTTCTGACGGTGTACCAAATTCAAACCTCGTTTTAATTGGTGAAGCCCCTGGATATTGGGAAGATCAAAAGGGTTTGCCTTTTGTTGGAAAAGCGGGACAGTTATTAGACAAAATATTTGCCTCTGTTGGATTATCTCGTCAAAAAGATGTTTATATTTGCAATACGATAAAATGTCGCCCTCCTGAAAATAGAAACCCATTACCAGAAGAAAAAGAGGCTTGCAAAGAATATTTACAGGCACAGTTAGATATTTTAAAACCCAAAATTATTCTTGTATGTGGAAATATTGCTCTAAACACAATGCTACCAAATGAACGCGGTATAACTCGTGCTCGCGGGAAATGGTTTGACGGACCTTATGGTTCTAAAATGATGCCAATTTTTCATCCATCATACTTGTTAAGAAATGATAGTCGCGAAAAAGGTTCGCCAAAATGGCTTATGTGGCAAGATATTCAAGAAATCAAACGCGAATATGACAAGTTATTTGTTTAACTCATGAGATAACTGTGCAATTGTTCTTGGAAAGTATTGTTGCAAGTATTGTGAACGAATTGAGAATAAGTCGTCGTTATTGTATGTACCCAATAATGCGTTAGATTCTGCAATTGCTTCTTGAATTCCGTCGCCAACTTCTGAAGTTTTAATAAAGTAATTAATGTGGTCGCGTTGAGCACTTGGAAATGCTTTATTGAATTGAGCTTTTTCTTTTTCAAAAATTTCGTTTATTTTTTTGTTATTGAAAATTGATTTTGTAAGAGTTTCTTTTTCTTTAACATCAACTTCCCCGTAATCTTTGGCATGTCCAAGCTCGTGAAGCATTACAAACAAGTTGTCACCTGTTTTGATACGTTTATTTACTGCGCCATAAGTTGAATGAAGAATGTCATCAATACCTTCAAGTTGTTTTGTATTCTTACTTAGGGCAATAAGCTCTTCCCCCGGCATTTTCTTCATTACCGTAAGAATTTTTTCTTGGTTGCCGTTGATATAATTTTCAAAATTGATAGTCGAAGTTTTACCATCTTTCATATCTTTAACATTTATGGCTTTGTCTTCAACTGTAATTTCATATTTTTGGTCATTTTTAGATGAAATAAATTTCTTATCGTTAACAACTTCAAAACTCAAAGAATTGTTTAACAACACTTTGCCGTTTTTATCGGTGATTTTGTAATCAGAAATTCTATTACCTTGAGGATCATCTTCATACAAATATTCAGTTTTTGTGCCGTCAAGAGAAGTCATATTCTTTTTAACTGTTGTAATTCCTGTTTTAGGGTTAACAGAACCAGACGAAAGGACTTTTTCTGAACCATCAGGCATAACATGTTTAATATTCAAAACACCTGATACATCTGATTGTGTAGCATACTCTGTACGAATTTTTTTCCCATTTTTGTCTTTAATAATACGAACCTCGTTAATCAAAACAGGTTGAGGTAATTTTTTATTCATTTCAAGAGTTACTTTAGAAGTCGTATTATTTCTGTAATCTAC
Organism: uncultured Eubacteriales bacterium; assembly: GCA_963620455.1. Taxonomy (GTDB): domain Bacteria; phylum Cyanobacteriota; class Vampirovibrionia; order Gastranaerophilales; family Gastranaerophilaceae; genus UBA6984. The sequence continues at coordinate 2,010 of CAVFBQ010000112.1, read as the reverse complement.
ACTCTTTTTGATTTGGTATTGTTTGCCGTTTCGAGTAATATTTTGAGTTTCATCAATAGCAGTTCTGTTCAAATCTTTGTCTAAAAGTTCAACTTTTTTACCGTTCATAAGCGTTGCAGTGACAGCAAATGCGTCATTGTCATATTCATCAGTATCAAGTTTTAAATCAAGAGTGTTTGACGGACAATTTGCCCTCATTTCATTAACTTTAGAAACAACTTTTTCTGTGTTTTTAAGTTTTTCGTTTTGAGATAATTTGATTAAATTATCAATGCCCAAACTTGCTCCAGAAAGAGCTTTGAATTTGTCCAGTTGTTTGCCTTCAAGAGAATTAGAAATTGTTTTTAATTCTAATGCACTAAATTTAGGGGTATCATTCTCTTTTATTTGAGAAATTTCTGCAATATTTTTTAAGTCTTCTGTGTCTTTTTTCAAGAAATCGCAAGCAATAGAACTAATAACTTTTGGATTTTGCACCAAAGTCCTGAACGGTTGCCATTTTTCAGGAGTTTTTGACAATTCGCCCTTAATAAATTCTAATTTTTCGTCGTTAAACTTAGGTTTACCTGTAATGCCTTTTAAATTACTTAATTCATTCATTGCATCATCAATGTTAAATTTGTTGGCAGACTTTTCAAACGTATCTGGCTTTTGCGCAGGCAAAAATTTTTTAGTTTGTGTTTTCTGTGTGCCAATTTTATTAACAGACGTAAGATTGTTTACTTGCATATCCATGTGCGTACCCGAAACCTTTACTTATATATATAAAGTGTTTTGGTGATACTAAATTTCATTAAGCCGAAAAATAGTTACATGAATTTACAATTACTACTTGATTTTTTTCAAGGATGACAAGAAGTTTGTAGTTTGAACATCACCATCAACAGTTGTTAAGAATACTTGAGCATTTTCTTCACCAGAATCAAGTTTAGGTAATTGTGAAAGCTCTGAGGCGTAGTAGCTAACTTCTTCTGGAGGAGAAGTTAAAGACGATGCTTTCTTTGCTAAAGCATTTAGTGAGAATGCTCTTAAGAAACCAGCAAAACCTTTATGTTTATTGCTAAATTTTGTATAAATTCTCAAAGATGAATCAAATGTTTCAAGGTCAATGTGTCCAACAATAAACGCACTCAATTGAGGTGAAGAAGATTTAATCATCATGTGTTGAATAACGTTATCACGAATTTTCATTTCACCATTAATTAGCTTGAATGAACCTTCTGGAATGTTTACAAGGTCAACAATTGTAGACGGACTAATCATTACGATTGGATTTCTGAACAATGCTGCCATATTTAATACATATTGAACAAGTCCCAACTTTGTGATTGAACCATCATTTATTGCAAATCTAATTGAACCATTTAGTTTTGCATTGTGATCTGTGTAAAATTCCAACAATGCTTTTGATTTACCTGAAATTTCATTTGGTAAATTCAAAATGGTTGATGCAATCAAATTAGATTCAACATCTTTAGCGCCAAGTCTTATGCTATATTTTTCTTTTGCTAAGTCACAATAAACTTTTAATGTAGAAATACCTTCTGCAAAATCAAATTTATTAGATTTAATTTCTAAAATGCCAGCTTTTGTAAGAGTCAAATTAGCGTGAAGGTTTCCAAATTTAATATTTTTGTACTCACCTTTTTTAACATTAAATTGGCATTTTTCAATTTCAACTAAATTTGGTTGGAATACAATTGGTGCTTCATTCTCAGTGTTTGTTTGTGTTTGAGTTTTTTCTTCTACTTCAAAATATTTTGTAGAAACATTGCTTTTTACTACATTTTTTCTGATTTCTGCCAAACGTTTTGGGTCAATTTGTTTATTTGGATCCCTAGGTGCAAAACTTTGGATAACCCTTTCTACATCTAAATCATCAATATTTAAATTGATATTTTTTACAATAACCGGGAATAAAATTTCATTTTTAATATCACCATCAAAGGTATAATTTGTTCTACGAAAACGTCCTTCCGCTGTTAAATGAACGGTGTTGCGGTTTGTAGT
>CAVFBQ010000111.1:0-5342 GCA_963620455.1 uncultured Eubacteriales bacterium | reverse complement strand
GCACATGTGTGCAATTGTTGACAACTTTTAAATCTTTACTAAGTCCATAACCGCTCACCCAAAGAACTTTCCCACCTTTACAAAGCAAAATAATTTTGTCTTTTTCATGTTGAGGAATGTTTTTCGAGATTAAATATTTTTTTAACTTCATTTCACAGTTAGAACCCAGTGGTGTAATCCTATCGCCAGATATACGTGTTCTAAGTTCAAAATCTATTGGTGTTTTTAATTCAACAAATGCCTTGTAATCAGAATCTTTAGGATAATCTGTTATTTTTTCTTCATTTTTTTGGATAGAAAATTCATATCCGCCAAATTTGTATGAGCCTTCTGACGTAATTTTTAAGACCTCTTCATTTTTTTTCTGCCTAGTTAATACTTCAATGAATTTTTCACTCACAAAAAGCCAATGCGTTGCGTTTAAGGAACATTTTTTACCACTTTTTGTATGGATATTTTCATTTATAAAGTTTAAAGTGTGCAAAAGTCGTTCTTGAGTGTATTCAAAATCATATTTTACGTAGATTTCATACACAATACGTTTTTGCATTTGAGGTGACAAATTTTTAAACTTTTGCGCTAAAATTTTGCCATTTTCATATAAATTTAGCGATTTTATGTATTCTTTTATTATTTGTTCTTCATCAAAAGCCAATATGGATAACGAATTAAGCGCTTCTTCGTAATTTGAATTTATTTGCTTGAACTTAGGTAAAACTTCGTTTCTGATAAAGTTTCTAGCATGATCGTTGTTGTTGTTAGAACTATCAAAATTAGGGCTTAAACCTTCTTTTTTACAGTATTCTTCAATCTCTGCGCGTGAAATATCAAGCATTGGACGGTAAATTTTTCCAAAATGTGGCGAGATTCCTTGTAAACCCTTAATTCCTGTTCCTTTGATCATTCTGTAAACAAGTGTTTCGGCGGTATCGCTTTTTGTGTGAGCTGTAAATAGTGCTGTAATTTTAAGTTTTTCGATTGCTCTGTTAAAAAACTCGTAGCGAAGCTCTCTTGCATGAGTTTCAGTGTGTTTTTCGTTTTTATCAAGCGTTTCTGTATAAAATTCAATGCCTTTTGAGGCGCAAAATTGCGCGCAATTTTGCGCCTCTGCTTCACTTTCTTCTCCTCGCCAATTGTGGTTAAGGTGAAGTGCAATGAGTTTAAATTTATAAGTTTTAGAAAGCTTGTTTAAGGCATCTAAAAGCATCATGGAGTCGTATCCGCCTGAAAATCCAACCGCAAACACTGGTTTTTCTGCGATAAGATTGTAACTTTTTAGGAATTTTTCAATACGACTAATCACTTCTTTGCTTTTCTAAAATAATACCTTGTTTAATTTCGACAATATCAACGCCAAGTTGTTCAAGCACCTTCATTGCAACGCAATCAGGAACTGCTGTAATCGCATATAATAAGTGTGCAGATTCGATTTTAGGCTCATTGCGACGTTTTGCAATTTGCCATGCTGTTTCAAGCACTTTTTTGGCGCGTGGTGTAAATGTAATTTCTAGATCGAAATATTCATCACCGTAGCCAACAATATCTTCAACAGTTTGTCTTGCATCTTTTATTGTAACTTCAAGTTCGTTTAATACTCTAAAACCGATGCCATAGCCTTCTGCAATAATACCAAGTAAGAACATTTCGGTACCTACAGTGTTTCTGCCAATTCTTCTAGCTTCTTCTTTAGCAAGTTTCATAATAGTAAGCGTTTCGGGCATTTGTTTTTCGATTGGTTTTATAATTTCGTGTTCAACGGTTGATGTTGACAAGTTCAAATTCTTCAAAATGTTGTAGGCAATGCCTTTTTTTGTTTTTAAAATACCTAAAAGAAGGTGTGTAGGTGTAACCTCTGATGAACCAAGTTGTTTTGCCATTTCAATAGCCAAATTCATTGCGGTAAATGCATTTGGAGTGAAAATAATTTGTTTTTCTTCAAATTCATCTTTACGAGATGTGACTTCCTTCAATTTTTGTTCAAAAAGTTCAGAAGTTAAGCCTAGATTATTTAAAATTTGAGTTAATTCTGTGTTTGAATCCTCCAATATAGAAGATAGAATTTGCTCAGTGCCAAGAATTTCGTAATTAGAGGCTGAAAGTTTTGACAGGGCTCTATCAAAAACCTCTTTGCTACCAGAAAGAAGATTATCAGTTTGTAGCAATTCTTCAGGTAAGCCTGAGTTATCATCACTTTCAGGGTGAAGTTGACGTTTTGTTTTCTTTTGGCTCAAGCGTGAAATTAAATCTTTTGTTTTGTAAACGTCAAAATTAAAGCGTTCTAAAATTCTTGGTATATATGAATTTTTGTCGTTTAAAACTGCTAGAAAGATGTGTTCATAAAAAATATTTTGATTGCCTGATTTTTGTGCGATATCAAGAGCTTTTTTTAATAAATCCTTACTAGCAGTGCTGAATGGAGGTGTAGATACTATTCTTACCGATTTTTCAAAGCGTAATTTTTCGTCAACTACTTTTTGCAAATCTTCAAAGGTTACTTTGTAAGTTCTGAAAACGTTTAGTGATATACCCTTTGCAAGTTTCACAAGTGCTAATAAAAAGTGTTCAGGCTGTACTGACACATTTTTCATCAATTTAGCTTGGTTTTGAGCTTCCGTAACTACGTTAATCGCTTTTTCGGTAAATTTTTCTAGCATTAGTCCTCAGTTTCGTCTTCGATATTTTCGATATATTCTTGTACTCTTTCAAATTCATCGTCATCTTCGATTGTTTCAAGAGTGTAGCCTTCGCCGTCATTCAAAAGCTTCATTACAACAATGTTTTCGTCATCTTCAACTTCCGGGTTAGTCAACAAAGCATATTCTTGTTCGTCTAATACGATAATGTCGAATAATTCAAATTTAACGTTATTTCCGTTTTCATCAACGGTTTCAATAATTCTTTTTTCTGCCATTTTATAACCTTCCTTCAATTTATTTTTGATAAGTATTGTTCTAATATTATTCTAGCACTTTCAACGTCAACGAGTCCTTTTTCTTTGCGAAAATTAACTTTTTGTTGTCTTAAATTTTCTTCTGCTGTGTCAGATGTAAGTCGTTCATCTTCTTGGTGAATTTTGTATTCTTTTTCAAAATTCTTTGAAAAATCAATACAATCTTGAGCTTGTCCGCCTTGAGTTCCGTCCATATTGTATGGTACACCAATTACAATTTCTTGAACATTGTTGTCATTGGCTATTTTTTTTATTTGCTCAATTGCAGTTTCTTCTGGTGTGCGAGAAATGTAAGAATGGCGGTCAGCAAGCACATGTAAATAGTCGCTGAGGGCTATCCCAATTCGTTTTGTGCCGATGTCTAAAGCCATAATCTTATGCATTAGTCTTTAACCCATTTATTTTCAATTGCGCCAATAATTTTGTCCAGAGCTTCAATTAAAAATTCACTTTTAACTTCTTCTCTGTTTCTTGCAAAAATGTTAGTTGTTTCAGAAGCTTCTTTAATTCTGAATTTTAAGCCCATATAGTATTCGTAAATACTTTTTCTAACAATATTTATAAGCATTTCGTGAGTGAATTTTTCGTCAAAGTATAATGAATAAAGTCTTTGAGCCTCGGCTTTTTCGTTTGCAAGATATTTTAAATAAGCTGACATTAAGAAACGTTTTGCCCATCTTTTGTGTTCTTTCTTTGTGAATAATTCCTCAAAGTTCTCTTCAATTGCCTGATCTAAATCAAGCTCATAATTTTCTTTTTTATATTCCTTATTAACAATAGTCATGAAATCTGAAAATTCTTCGCTGAAATCTGTGTCTAAGAACCATTTTTGTGCGATATCAGATAGACAAATTTTGTCAAAATCATTTTGAGTTAATGTATCCTTTTTGAATTTGTCTTCCATAATGAATTCAATAGGTACAGGCTCTGGAGCGATATCTGCAGTTAAGTTTCGCCAACAAATGTATTCGTATGAAACAATTTCGCCGTTTTTATGGACGATATTTTCTGCATTTATAAGCAAGGTTTTCAAGACGGTTTGATTGATATAAACACTGTCATTGTCGACATAGAAACGTTCAACAATTTTTTCAAATTCGTCCTTTGTAATATTGTTGAAACCGAAACAGTCTACAATACCCCATTTGTCGTTTGTAACAACGGCTACAAATTGGATACTTTCGTCTTCACGTTCACGTGAAAAGATTAGGGATTGGTTGCCATGACCGTCCGGATAGCTTGTGTAGCATTCATAAGGACGAGAATCAGATAAAACATCTTTGTAAAATTCTAGTGAGTTATCTTCTCTAACGCCTGAAAGTTTTAGCGCTGAAATTCCACGTTTGATAGGTGGTAACAAGTCCTCCTCTACGTATTGAGAGGCTTCTTCAAGAGCATGAAGTGCCAATTGAGATTTTGTTTTGCCTAATATTTCTAATGCAACTTTTGCAATTTTGGCTGTTGGGTCATGTAAAAATACTGGAATTAAAATATTTGCCAACGCATCTTCTGAGTAGTCGTCACCTAAAGACTCAACAAGGGTAATTTTGTCTTGATATGGTAATGCCTCCAAGAAGTCTAAAAAGTCGATTTGTGCTTCAGGGTTCATTATTGCGGTGTGCAATAATTCCTTAGTTTCGTTATCAATAACTTCTTCGGGTGATTCAAAATATTCGTCAATGTCGTTATAATTAACTTGATTTCCCATGTCACGAAGTAAATTCAAGATTAAAGCCTTGTTGTAATCGCTTACCATTGGGCTTTTTAGTGAAGTCCACAATGCGTTTTCAAGTTGTTCTTTTTCGCAAAGTTTAAGCATTAAATAGCTGATGATAAAAGCCTTGTCCTCTTTTGTTTTTACAAATTCACGCATTAACAAGTCAAGAACCATTTTTTTGTTTTCTTGAGCTTCTAAAACATTAATGATTTCATCAACCTTTGATGCATCTGATAGTGTTTGTAACTTTGAAATTACAGTTAAAATTTCTGCTTTTAATTGAATTTTGTTAAGTTGTTCCATAATTATTTGCTAATCCTCCAGATTGCATCTAAAACTTTTTGTGCCTCTGCTGATGGCATTCTATCATTTAAAATTAGGTATTGAACGGCAATCATTGTGCATTCTGAACAAATGTTTACCCCTGGACCTTTTACCATTTTCAAAACTTCTGTGTTTGGACGTCCACAAAAACTGCAATAAACTATCTCATTGTTAAGTGTTTCATCATGTGTTTCATGATGAGATTCACTAGGTTTCTTTGCTCGTTTTTGTCCTAATTTTACTACTTTTTTGTCTGTCATTTTGACCTCTTTTCTCATGTCTATTTTAACTTAAATGTAATTTTATTGCCAAGTTATTTACTTTATTTTATAATAATTATTACAAGCACTT
>CAVFBQ010000110.1:0-7233 GCA_963620455.1 uncultured Eubacteriales bacterium | reverse complement strand
GTTAAAAAGTTTTTGAGATTCAATGTATTCAGTGTTTACGTTAGTCTGCAATCCAACAGGGCTTGAGGCTAATTTTATGTACATGTTGTGAAGTAAGTTGTTAAAAATTAACAACGCCACAACTAAAACTATGAAAATAATAATGTGTTTTTTGTTCATAGCATAATTTAACATCAACGGATAAATTTAATCAATAGGTAATGTAGTGTTGTTGATGATGAGTTTTAATTACTCATTGTCATTTTGTTTTAGAGTCTTACACTGCAGAGACCCTGAAATAAATTCAGGGTGACATTGGAATTGAATGCAAAATCTCAATGTCATTCTGAACTTGTTTCAGAATCTCATGAAGTAGAGAAATCAAACTAAATCAAAACGACTTGTACTTTTTGTCAATTTTTGTTTAGAAAAAATTTAAGGTATATTGAGAAGATGTAATTGTTGAGTTATAATGGACTTATAGTAAAAAAGAAAGAAGTAAACCTATGAACATGAGAAAGAATAAAGCATTCACCTTGGCTGAAACCCTAGTTGTAATGGGTATCATTGGTGTAGTTGCAGCGTTGACTCTACCAAACTTGAGTGCCTCAACAGGTAATAAAGAAAACGTAGCAAGAGTTCAAAAGGCATATTCAACTATCAATGAAGCGTTTGACAGAGTTCAAGCAGAATATGGTAATATCAAACGTTGGCCATCTCGTGATTTTGGTTGGAACGGCAGTGATGACACAGACTTTTTTGCAAATAGAATCTCTGAATATTTGAAAGTATCAAAAAACTGTGGTAGAAATGCTAATCAGGGTTGTATGCCAACATCTATAAAATATATGAATGGTACTGCATATAGTGCTGGGTTTTCAATGTTAATAGATAGTAATACTGCAGCATATAAACTTATATTAGCAGACGGTTCAAGTTTTGCTTTAGCTGCAGCTTCTGGTGATATCTATATGGTAGTTGATATTGACGGACCTAGAAAAGGCTCAGCAACTCTGGGTAAAGATATTTTTGACTTTTATTTTTCTTCCGACTTTTCTAATGCTGGTATTAGGTCAAAAGTTCCATTTCGAGTTAATTCAGATGAATATGGCAACTTGTTAGGGGCTTCAGATCTTTCATCTAACTTTAAAACAGGCTTAGGACTTGCTACTTGGATTCTTCAAACAGGCAATATGGACTACTTGAAAGCTACAAATGGTACATGTAAAAAGAATAATAAAACGTTAGATTGGAATAATACAACCTGTAACTAATAGAATTTAAAATAAACAAAACGCAGAGGTATCCACCTCGGCGTTTTGCTGTGTAACTGAGTTAACCGAATTTAAATGCTATGTCACCCTGAATTTATTTCAGGGTCTCAAAAACATGAGATTCTGAAACAAGTTCAGAATTACATTGAGGTTTTACTTTCAATTCCTACGATAAGAGTTGCCTTAATGCCTTATAGACTCTTTACAACCTTTCAAACCCAGGGGAAGTTTGTGGTAAGTTTTGATATCCTTTGTTGGCATAAACTGTTTTTCTTATGTATCTATCTGTATAACCACCTTTTTTGAACAACTGTCTAAGTGTATTTTCTCTTTGTAATAATGGATGTTGACGGTCATTTTGTTCAGGATAAATTTCTAATAATTCACTCCAAACAGCAGCTTCCATTGTCCAAGCATAAGTTTCTTCTGCAAGAGAGTTGTATTCGTCTTGATGCAATGCTTCGTGAGCTAATAGTGCGGCAAGTGCTGCAGGAGGAGCATCAGCATGACGAGGGTTTATGAATATATATAGTTGGTTTTTCTTTTTCCAACCTAATGCATCAAAGTTTTGATAATCTTCTTTTATTTGGCTTAGGTCTTTAAATTGAATTTTTACAGGTCTATCTGTTAAGTTATATCCAATCAATGCCCTTCTTGAAAAATCGGCAGTTGTGTTTTTCATCATATCTAGGGCAACTAATATAACCTCGTCACTACTTACTTTTTTGTATTCTTTTTTTAGTTGTTCCAAATATATGTCGTCATATTTTGGTGGATAATTAGAACGAGCTTGTTGCTCTACAACTTCCTCTTTTTTAAATATTGCAGCATGCGCCATAGTTGGTATAAAAAATACCATTAATATTGCTATGATTATTAAATTCTTTACTTTCATACAATCCTCACAATTTAAGTATAACTATATTATAACTATATTTTTTGTAAATTCAAATTTTTATTTTTGTAACTTTTGTAACTAATTTATATGTTCGTATTATAATGATTCATGGAGGTAGGAATAATGCTAGAAAACGGTTTAATAATAACAGTTGTTGGAATGGGTGTAGTATTCTTATTCTTAACTTTATTGGTTTTTTGTATGAATTTAATGGCAAAAGTTATTGTCATTATTAACAAATTCATGCCAGAAGTTACAGAAGAAGCTATCCCTGTTAAAGTTAACAGAGCAACTGAAGATGACGTTGCAGTAGCAATTGCTGTTGCAAAAATGAACATGTAATTAATAATTATTAGAAATTTAAAAGGGATAAAAGAAAATGTCAAAAAAATTAATCAATGTCATGGATACATCTTTTAGAGATGGTTTCCAATCAGTATTCGGTGCAAGAGTTTTGGTAGAGGACTTTTTACCAGCTTTGAAATCAGCCGTAGATGCAGGTATCAAACATTTTGAAGTTGCAGGTGGTGCTAGATTCCAAGCTCCAATTTTCTTCTGCAACGAAAATGCTTTTGAAACTATGGACAAAATCAGAGAAACTGTTGGTCCAGATATTAAATTACAATCTTTAGCACGTGGTGTTAACGTTGTAGGTTTAAACTCTCAACCACGTGATGTTATTGATTTACACGCAAAAATGTTTGCAAAACACGGTGTAAACGTAATCAGAAACTTTGATGCATTGAACGATGTAAATAACTTAATTGATTCAGCTAACAGCATTAAAAAATATGGTTTACAACACGAAGTTACAATTACAATGATGGAACTTCCTTACGGTTGTGAAGGTGCTCATGATGTAGAATTCTACAAACAAGTATTGAGAAACATCTTAGATGCTAGTATTCCATTTGATTCATTAGCATTTAAAGATGCATCAGGTACTTCTCACCCAAGAAAAGTTTACGATACAGTTAAAATGGCTCGTGAAATGTTAGGTGCAGATATGCCAATTAGATTCCACTCTCACGAAACAGCAGGTACTGGCTTAGCTTGCTACTTAGCTGCATTAGATGCTGGTGCTGACGGTATCGACTTATCTATGAAACCTGTTTCAGGTGGTACTGCTCAACCAGATATTATTTCTATGTGGCACGCTTTAAGAGGTACTGAATATGATTTAGGTTTAGATATTAAGAAAATTATGGAAACAGAAGAAATCTTCAAAGATTGCATGAAGGATTACAATCTTTCTCCAGTTTCTTTATCTGTAAATCCAATTCTTATCCAAGCTCCTCTTCCAGGTGGTGCAACTGCTACAACAATTGACCAATTAAAAGATATGGGCATGTTAGACAAATTTCCTAAATTAATTGAAAATATGAAAGAAGTTGTTTCTCGCGGTGGTTTTGGTACTTCAGTTACTCCAGTATCGCAATTCTACGCTCAACAATCCTTCTTGAATGCAATTTCTGAACACCCTTGGGAAAAAGCTAATCCCGGATATGCTAAGATGATTTTAGGTTACTTTGGAAAAACTCCTTGCGAACCTGATCCAGAATTAGTTAAGTGGGCAGAAGAAAAAACAGGTTTACAACCAACAACTGAAAAAGTTGTAGATATCAACGAAAAAGACCCTGACAAAGGCTTAAAAGCAGCAGAAAAAAGATTGAAAGCAGCAGGTTTACCTGTAACAGATGAAAACTTATTCATCGCAGCTGCTTGCAAAGACGGTAATGCTGACAAAGGTATTGACTTCTTGTTAGGCAAAGGTCACGTTGCAGTTAATAAAGGTCAAACTGCTACAAAAGGTAATTACGCTAATGGTGCTACTGTTACTGTTAATGGTAAAGAATATGCTGTTAAAATTGATGGCGACAAAGCTACAGTTAACGGCAAAACTTATGATGTTTCAATAGCCGAAGGTATGAAAGAAGTTGCTAATTCAGGTTCTGCAAACGGTGAAGCAACAGAAGTGAAATCTCCATTACCTGGCGCTATTCTAAAAGTTATCGCAAGAGAAGGCGATATGGTCGAAGAAGGCGATGTATTGTTCTTGATGGAAGCTATGAAAATGGAAACAGAAATCAAAGCTCCATGTGCTGGTAAAGTTGGCTCAGTAAGAGTTGATGTTGGCGCAACAGTTGTAGCAGGTCAATTGTTGGTAACTTTGAGCTAGTAGGAGTATAGAAAATGCAATTATTAGAAAGTTTAAAAAGTTTAAATGATATTACAGGCTACGCTAATATGGTGAAAGAGCCTCTACAAGGTGTAAATAGTGTTGAAAATTTCTTGCACATGTACGGTTGCATTATCATGTTTGCGGTTTGCTTGTTGCTATTATACTTAGCAATTAAAAAGAATTATGAACCATTACTATTGTTACCAATCGGTTTTGGTGGTATCTTGGCAAACATTCCAGTTGCTGGAATTGCTGAACCAGGTGGGTTCTTGTACACTGTTTACCACGTTGGTATTGACGGTGGTTTATTCCCATTGTTTATTTTTATGGGTGTTGGTGCAATGACAGACTTTGGTCCATTAATTGCTAATCCTAAAACAGCATTGTTAGGTGGTGCAGCTCAATTCGGTATCTTTGGTGCGTTATTGGGTGCATTATTACTAGCAAAATACGCTGGATTTGATTTCGGTTTGGCTGAAGCCGCTTCTATCGGTATCATTGGTGGTGCTGATGGTCCGACTTCAATCTTCGTAACTTCAAGATTAGCTCCTGATTTATTAGGTGCAATCGCTGTTGCAGCTTATTCATATATGGCTTTAGTTCCAATTATTCAACCGCCAATTATGAAAGCTTTAACTACAGAAGCTGAACGTAAAATTGAAATGGTACAATTAAGACATGTTTCAAAACGTGAAAAAATTATATTCCCAATCGTGGTTTTGGGCTTGTGTATAATCTTCTTGCCTGATGCAACTCCATTGTTAGGTGCGTTGACATTCGGTAACTTGGTAATGCAATGTGGTGTTACTGAAAGATTATCAAAAACATTACAAAATGAATTTATCAACATCGTAACAATCTTGTTAGGCTTGTCAGTTGGTTCAAAACTTTCAGCAGATAAATTCTTAACTTTAGAAACTTTAGGTATCTTGTTCTTAGGCTTATGCGCATTCTCAATCGCAACAGCTTCAGGTGTATTGTTCGGTAAATTAATGAACGTATTTTCACCAAACAACAAGGTCAATCCATTAATTGGTGCTGCAGGTGTTTCAGCCGTTCCAATGTCAGCACGTGTAGTAAACAAAGTTGGTTTAGAATCAAATCCTCAAAACTTCTTGTTAATGCACGCTATGGGACCTAACGTTGCAGGTGTAATCGGCTCTGCCGTTGCCGCTGGTGTTTTATTAGCGCTTTGTGGTTAAAGTAATATAATAATTTTGAAATTTGTGTAAAAAAAAGGAGATAAAAAATGACAACTAAAGAATTTTTTACTAATTCAGAAGAATTGAAAAAACTTATGTCAGCAGCTCGTGCAACAATTACAGCTCCCTTTTTCGGTAATAACGTAGAAAAAATCGAAAACGTAACTGAGGCTTATGAATTGGCACAAGAAAGCTGTGGTACTATTGAATTAACAGGTATGCCTGTTTACGAACCTGAAAAAATCGGTTTGCCTGCTGGTGCTAACCAATTATTATTCAACGATGGTACAGTTGTTGGACGTTGTGCAGCAGCTAGAAAAATTGTTGGTGAACCAAACTGTGATTTAAAAGTATTACTTCCTGTAATCCGTGAAGCAGTTTATGGTACTCGTGATAGATTAATGTATAACTGCGAAACTGTTGTAGGGCTTGATAAAGACTTTATGATTAAGGCTCACTTATTGATTCCAGAAGGCTTTGAAAACATTATGTACTCTTGGATGTTGAACTTCCAATACTTCAACGAAGAATACAAAAAAATGTATGCAGATTCTCGTGAAATTCCAGAAGGTGATATCTATGTATTCTCAGATCCAGACTGGTCACACCCTGACTTCCCATACGGTTTAACTTTCTTTGACCCAGAACACAATTGTGCCGCTATCTTAGGTATGAGATACTTTGGTGAACACAAAAAAGGTACATTAACATTAGCTTGGGGTTCTGCTGCTCGTAACGGTTACGCTTCTTGCCATGGTGGTATGAAACGTTATAACTTAGATGGAGGTAAATCATTCCAAGTAGCTGTATTCGGTCTATCAGGTTCAGGTAAATCAACAATTACACACGCTAAACACGATGGAAAATACGATATTACAGTATTACACGATGATGCATTCATCATCAATACAAAAGACAAATATACAATTGCATTAGAACCAGCTTACTTCGATAAGACAGCTGATTACCCTATCGGTTGTGAAGATAACAAGTACATCTTAACTCAACAAAATGCGGGTGCTATTATGAAGGAAGATGGTCTTGTATACTCAGTTACAGAAGATATTAGAAACGGTAACGGACGTGCTGTAAAATCTAAATTATGGTCACCAAACAGAGTTGATAGAATTGACCAACCAATTAATGCTATCTTCTGGTTAATGAAAGATCCTACAATTCCACCTGTAGTTAAATTATCAGGTGCTTCATTAGGTGCTGCAATGGGTGCAACTCTTGCTACAAAACGTACATCAGCTGAAAGACTTGCTGCTGGTGTTGATCCAAATGCCTTAGTTGTTGAACCATACGCTAACCCATTCAGAGTTTACCCTCTATCAATGGATTACGACAGATTTAAACACTTAATCGAAGACGGTGTTGATTGTTACATCTTGAATACAGGTGAATTCATGGGTAACAAAGTTAAGAAAGAACACACTTTGGGCATCATTGAAGCAATCGTTGAAGGCTCTGCTAAATTCCACAAATGGGGTAATTTAGATGATATCCAAATTATGGATATAGAAGGCTTTGATGCTTCTTTCGATAACAAAGAATTCGCTGAACAATTTAAAGCTCGTATGCAAGACAGAATTACATTCGTAAAATCAAGAGAAACTGAAAAGAACGGTATTGATAAATTACCGGCAGACGCTCTTGAAGCTCTTGAAAAGGTTGTTAAACAAGCGTAGTTTGTAT
>CAVFBQ010000109.1:0-5404 GCA_963620455.1 uncultured Eubacteriales bacterium | reverse complement strand
GCTATAATATGCCTCGTATTCAGTTGAAGAACCTTTCAAAACTTTTTCAAACATTTCTTTTGCTTTGCGCTCGTTGCCTAAGGTTTGATATGTTTGAGCGATTTTAACTTCTGCTTTATTTGCGTTTTCGCTATCTTTTTCTGCAATTTTAAAATTTTTCATTGCTTTTTTGTAATTCTTATTCAAGTAATTTACTTGTCCTAGAGCCAAGTTTGCAGTTGAATCATTTTTGTCGCGTTTGATAGTTTTCTGTGCCATATCTTGCGCTTTTTCATATTCTTGCATAGACAAGTAAACCTTGCTTAGTAATGAATTTACTTGAGCATTGAAATTCTTTTTCTTTGTAATTGCGCTTTGAAGTGTTTTAATTGATTTGTTAAAATCACCTTCAAGGTAGTAATAGTAACCTAAGTGGTAATTTTTAACGTTGTCTTTTGTTGCGCATTTATATAAAACGTATTGTTCAATAGAATCAACTCTTCTAATTAATTCAGATTCTGTTAAACTTTCTTTTTTAAGTTGTTTTACAACTTTTAATGCTTCTTGAGGTTTCATACCATTTGCAAGAATTTTTGCTTCAAGAATTTTGTAATTCAAGTTTTGAGGATTTTTTATAATCGCAACTTGAATATATTGTTTCGCTATTTGCAAGTTGTTAGCCTTGTACGCTGCAAGTGCAAGAATGTAGTTTGCATAATCGTATTTGTTTAAAATTTCTTCATTTTGCAGTAATTCTTCCATAACTTCTTTGCTTTGAGCGTTAAACATTATGTTAGAATAAGCTTCAGCTAAATAGATTTCTTCCTTATAAGGCAATCTATTTTTTGGATAGAAGAAAGTTTCAATGTTTTCGATGTGGTTACGAGAAATGTTTGGGTCAGAAGTTTTTTGATTAGCTCTATCTGAAAGGTAGAAGAAACCGTAATCTGCCAACTTTCCAGACATTAAAATATAACCAAAGTCACTGGTTTCAATGTTATCAAGTATAAATTTATAATCTTCATATGCAACTTCAACATTTGCACCTTTAAATTTGTCTGTAGCCTTTAAAAATTCATTGAAGGCATCAACTTGAGAGGCTGTAATGTTGAAATTTATTGCCAATTGAGTAACTTTCATTGATGGGTCAAGCAAGTTGATAGAAAGTTTGTTGAAATTATCGTTTACGCTTATATTATTATTGCTTTGAGCCAAACAAATTGTCGAGGCGCTAAGCAATACAGCAAGTGTTATTAAGCACTTTTTAATCATTGTCTAAGTCCCTTATAATTTCATGACCATAATAGTATGTGTTGAATAAGCTAATAAAGTTTTGTTGAGTGTTATCCAACGTATCAGGGTCAAGGTTTAAAGTATCATATAAATCATTCATTGTGTATTGGGCCAAGAATTTTTGGTCTTCCGGCTTTAATTCCAAGTGGTTTTCTGTTAGAAAGACTTGGATAATTTTATCACATGACAAACTCATAAACACTTTAACAACATCTCCGTCAAAGTGTGTTCCTGAGTCTTGTTTCAAAATGCTCATAACCTTTACGATAGGCATTTTGTCACGATAGTGTCTTTTTGATGTAATAGCATCAAAAACGTCAGATACTGCCAGAATTCTGCCACCTAGAGGAATGTCAGTTCCATGAAGAGAACGGTAATAGCCATTGCCGTCAAATCTTTCGTGGTGTGAACAAGCTATTTCAGTTACTTTTTTGAAGTCATCTGACATATGAATTTTTTGTAGAATGTCGTGTGTAATAACAACATGCGATTGAATATGTTTGTATTCTTCGTCTGTTAAACGACCTTCTTTTTGAAGAACTGAATCACGAATACCAATTTTACCGATATCGTGCAAAGTTGCAGCTTTTTCAATAATCTCAACTTCTCTATCAGTAAGTCCTATTTTCTTTGCAATAAGTGATGAGTACATTCTAACACGGCTAGAATGACCTGCTGTAATCTTATCGCGAGCATCAATAGAGGCCGCAAGAGTTTCAATAAAGCTTTCAAATACAACTTTTTGCTCTTCCAACATTTTTTGTTGAGTCTTGAACAGTTGTGCATTTTCCAGTGCAATACCCGCAGAAGAACCTATTGCAACTAACAAATCTTCGTCTTCATCTGTAAAATATCCGTCAAGTTTGTTTAATACTTGAAATGCACCTACAATCTCGTTTTGCAAGTTTTTAATAGGCATGCAAAGGATTGTTTTTGTTTTATAGCCAGTTTTGCTATCAACTTCAGGATTAAATCTTGAATCATTATATGCATCTTTAATGTTAATCGTTTCGCCTGTTTTTACGCAGTGACCAGCCAAACCTTTGTCTGCAGGAAATCTAATTTCAGTATTTTCTATGCCTAAGGCAACTTTAGACCATAATTCATTATTCTTTTTGTCGTATAAAAACACTGTACAACGGTCTGCTTGAATTGCCTCTTTTGTTTCTTCTGCAATAACTCTAATTAGTTCATCAATATTTGTTTCTGCAGAAACTGATTGACCGATTTTTACCAAAGCAACCATTGGGTCACGTTT
Source organism: uncultured Eubacteriales bacterium (assembly GCA_963620455.1). Lineage (GTDB taxonomy): Bacteria > Cyanobacteriota > Vampirovibrionia > Gastranaerophilales > Gastranaerophilaceae > UBA6984. The sequence continues at coordinate 2,874 of CAVFBQ010000109.1, read as the reverse complement.
GTTTGCTAAAAGTTTGTTTGAATTTACCGATAATTCGTTCAATTCGTTTGTAATATTGTCTAACAAATTTAGTTCATCTGCCTTAAACGCAAGATTTTTTGCATTAGCAAGGTAAATTTTTGCAAGCTCTGGGTTATTATCTAATTTGTAAACGCAACCTAAAACATATTCACAAAAAGTTTTTGCTGTATGATTTTGAGAATATGTAGCCAAATATTTTGCATCTTCTAATAAATTTAGAGATTCTTCGTAATTGTTTTTATCGTTAATGTAGTCTAAAGCTCCTTCTAAAGAAAGGCATAAAGACATCATGTTATCTAGTTTTGAATTTTTAAAGGTTGTTTTTGCTTCGTTTAGCAAATTCATACTCATAGAGTAGTTCTTTTTATTAAACTCTCTTATTGCTGTATTAAGCAAGTTAGAAGCATATTCAATCTCTTTCTCGTCTGATAATTTGATAGTTTCCATATTAATCCTTTATTATAGTATATTTTTATTGTACAATATATCCTATAATATTTCAAAATATTTTAATAATTTTTTATACGGAGAAACGCACTTGAACAAGATTACAATTTTAATACCAGTTTATAATGAAGTAGAAACATTAAGAACAATCCTCGAAAAGGTTGAAAATGCTGATTTTTGCGGATTAGAAAAAGAAATTATTTTAATTGATGATTGTTCAACAGACGGAACTAAAGAAATTTATCCGTCTTTACCATATAAAGTTTTGTATCATGATGTAAATCAAGGTAAAGGTGCAGCTCTTAGAGATGGCTTTAAGGAAGCAACAGGCGACATCATTATTATTCAAGATGCAGACTTGGAATATGACCCTGTTGATTATAAGGATTTAATCCAATTGATTTTGGATAACAAAGCGGATGTAGCTTATGGCTCAAGACTTAACGGTGGCAAACCATCTAGGGCATTTATGTTCCACCATTTATTAGGTAACAAATTGCTTACATTTGTTACGAATGTTTTATACAATACGACTTTAACAGATATGGAAACTTGTTACAAAGCTTTCCGTGCTGATTTTATAAGAGATATAGAGATTAAGTCAAATAGGTTTGATTTTGAACCTGAAATTACAGCAAAGGTTCTTAAAAAAGGCGCAAGACTGTATGAGCTTTCTATTTCTTACTATGGTAGAGAATTTGCCGAAGGTAAAAAGATTACTTGGAAAGACGGTTTTCACGCATTATGGGCTTTGATTAAATTTAGGTTTGTTGACTAATTTGAAAAATCTCTTATTCCATGGTAAATTGAAATCCAGATAGGAGTCCGAAATGAAAAATTTAGTAGTAGGCGCAGGTTTAACAGGCGCTGTAATAGCCGAAAGAATTGCATCAATGCTTCGTGAAGAAGTTACAGTTATTGACAAGGCTTCACATGTAGGCGGTATGCATTACGATTATGTGGACAAAGAATCTAACATTCTTGTTCACGCAAAACACGTAAACTTTTTACATACAGAACACAAATTTATTTGGGATTATCTATCAAAATTTGGAAAATTAGCACCTGTAACTTTTAAACCAAGTGTTAGAATTCAAGGTAAAAATGTTTCTATGCCGTTGTGCTTATGCACTATTGACGAGTTGTTCCCAGAAGATTTTGCAAAAAAATTGATTAACAAATTGATTGCAAAATTTGGTTATAACAGACAAATTACACTTGCTGAAATGTATAGAAATATGGACGAGGATTTAAAATTCTTGGCTAATTATTTCTATGAAAACGTATTCAAACCATACACCATAAAACAATGGGATGTAGACGAAGAGGCTCTTCCTGAATGTGAAGATACATATTATCCGTTCTATATCAGCAATGATAACAGATATTACAAAGAAAAATATGTTGCTATACCTGAAAACGGTTGGACAGAATTGCTAGAAAATATTTTGAAAAATAATAAAAATATCAAATTAAAATTAAATACTGATTTTTCAGATATCAACCCTGCAAAATATGATAGAATCTTCTTTACAGGCTCTATTGATGAATATTTTGATTACAAACATGGTGAATTACCTTACAGAAGTGTAAGAATGGATATTGATAGTAAAGCTTTTGAAGGTTGTTACCATTGTGGTACATACAATTGGCCTTATGAATATGATTTCATAAGAGCTCACATTTTTGCAGATTGTCTACCTGATAAAGCTTGTTCAGGTAATAAAGACATTATTGGATACGAATATATTGAACCATTTGAATTAGGCAAAAATGAAAGATTTTACCCAATCAACAATGTTGTTTCAAACGAAGTCTATGCAAGATATTTAGAAGATGCTAGTCAACTTGATAATGTTTATTTTGCAGGTCGTTTGGGTGAATTCAAATATTATGAATCTGACGAACTTGTAAGACGTGCGTTTGAAATTGTTGCAAGTTTGGTTATGAGACCAGAAGAACCTGAAGAAGTTGTAGAAATAGTTACTATTGACGAGGATTTCGACGATAATGACATCAATAATTAACGAAGAATACTTATCATACGTAGATTATCTAAAATCTGTAAATTTTGACAGAATTTTAGAAATTTTAAAAATAAAATATGCAGGTAAAAAGGTTATTTTATTTGGAACAGGTGTACTTTTAGATGCCATTCTTGACAACTATAACATTACAGATTATTTGAATATAATTGGTGTAAGTGACAGAAGAGCAGAAGGCACTAGTGAAACTACTTACAAAGAATTTAACTTGTACAAACCAATAGCTCTAAGAGCGTTGAATTTTAATGTTGTTTTAGACACAAGTGTTTTGTTTGAAAAAACTACAAAATATTTAAGACGTAATTTTTATGTTAAAAAATCGGTTGAAATTGCACCAATAGTTCAAATTCCATTTATTGAC
>CAVFBQ010000108.1:5675-6428 GCA_963620455.1 uncultured Eubacteriales bacterium | reverse complement strand
GGTGTAATCGGTATCTCAATGATGGTTAGCCACATTACAAAATGGAACTTAGGTTTGATAATCTTTATCTTGAACCTTCCGTTCTTGTTTTTGGCATTGCAAAAAATGGGCAAAATGTTTGTATGTAACGTTTTGTTTGGGGTTGCAATGTTATCTATCTTTGTAAACTTAATTCATTTCCATATTACTGATGATAACCTATTGGCAACAGTTTTCGGTGGTATGATTTTGGGTGCTGGGGTTGGTATTATCCTTAAAAACGAAGGCGCGCTTGATGGAACAGAAATTCTATCAATTAGATTAGCTAAAAAATTTGGCTTTTCTGTTGGTGAAGTTATTATGTTTTTTAATGTTTTCATTTATACCGCAGCTGGATTCTTGTACGGTTGGGACAGCGCAATGCTTTCAATATTGACATATTTAATTGCTTACAAAGTAATTGATATTGTTCAAGAGGGTATGGATAGTTCAAAATCAGCATTAATCATTTCTCAACACCCTAAGGAAATTGGTGATGCAATTATTAAAGAATTGGATGTAAGTGTAACTTACCAAAAAGGTAAAGGCGGTTATTCAGGACAAGAAAAAACAATTATTTATTGTGTAATTAACCGTTTGGAGGTTACAAAGATGAAGAAATTAATCCACTCAATAGATCCAGAAGCTTTCTTGGTTATACAAGAAGTTCACGAAGTTGAAGGTGTAAGAATTAAAAAGAAATAACTAGACAATTACAAAAAATTGTTATAATAT
>CAVFBQ010000108.1:0-5665 GCA_963620455.1 uncultured Eubacteriales bacterium | reverse complement strand
CTTTAAAATGGCAGGTAAAAACTCAGATACAATTCCAATAGAGGTAAGCATTTTAACAGCAGACCACGATATTAAAGGGACTGTGCATGTTTCAAAATATACAAACACAAACCGTGAATTGACAGACTTGTTAAACGATAGAGAACGTCGTTTTTTGGCAGTTACAAACGCAGAAATCTATCCTAGAAATTCTGCTCAAGCTCCAAGAAGATACAACTTCTTAGAAATTCACATGGATTATGTTTTAATGGTTCACCCATCAGCGCAAGCTGTGTTTAAAGAATCTGCAAAAGCTCAAGAGGATATTGCAAGATTTAGAGATTTAAGATTGAAATTAAATCAAACAAAACCATTCAAATAAAAAGAAATTTCAAAATGTATGATTGCCTGAATTCAATTCAGGCTTTTATATTATTTGTCATCATATCGCACTTGTTGCGGTATCTTTAAAGGAAAGAAAGTAGGTCAGGCATTGTCTGACAATAAAAGATCATAGGTTGGGGGTTCTATCCCAACAAAAACCAAACAAGGAGTAAAAATGAAAGTATTAATCACTGATAAATGTCATGATAGAGCAAAAGAAATTCTTTCTGAAATCGCAGAAGTAGACGTTTTGCCTACAATGAGCGAGGAAGAATATGTTGAAAATATTAATAAATATGATGCGATAATGATTAGAAGTTCATCAAGAATAACAAAAAAGATTATTGATACTTCAACTCACCTAAAAATTATTGGTAGAGCTGGTGTAGGTGTTGATAATATTGATGTTGAAGCAGCAACAGAGAAAGGAATTGTTGTTGTAAATTCTCCGAATGGAAATACAATGGCAGCTGCAGAACATACTCTTGCAATGATGATGTCAATGGCAAGGCATATTCCTGAGGCTTCAAAAAGATTACACGAAGGACATTGGGACAAAAAGAATTTGACAGGTGTTGAAATTTCAGGCAAAACACTTGGTGTAATCGGTTTAGGCAAAATAGGCTCTCACGTTGCAAAAGTTGCAAAAGCTATGGGTATGAGCGTTATTGTTTATGACCTTTACGTAAAAGAGGAACACGTTAGTGAATTAGGTGCAAAATTAGTTAAAGATTTAAATGACTTCTGGCATGAACCTGATTTTATTACTGTTCACGTTCCAAAGACAAAAGAAACAGTTGATTTGATAAATAAAGAAACCCTTGCAAAGATGAAAAAGGGTGTAAGAATTGTTAATTGTGCAAGAGGTGGAATCGTAAACGAAAAAGATTTACGTGAAGCTCTTGATAACGATTACGTAGCAGGCGCAGCTTTGGACGTTTTCTGTGACGAAAAAGATATTACAACATCACCTTTGTATGGTTGTGAAAAGAATTTGGTAATGACACCGCACTTGGGAGCAACAACTTTTGAGGCGCAAATTAGAGTAGCAGAAGATGTTGCGACACAAATTAAAATAGTATTGCAAGGCGGAAAAACTCCAAACGCAGTGAATAAAGTTCAATAGTGTTTGAATAAGACCATTCGTCATACCGCGAAAACGAAGTGCGTAGCGGCATCTTTTGACCTTTTCAGTTAAAATGTATATTCAGTATTAAAACAATAACGCCCGACCTTTGGTCGAGCGTTTCTTTCTATTTTTATAAAATATTATAATTTAAAATTTTCCATTTGAGCTTGTTCTTGTTGAGGGTAGTTTTGTCTTAGTGGGTCATATCCACCAGCAGACTCAGCTCTTAGTTTTTCCATATAAATTTGAGCAGATTTTACAGATTGTTGTAATTGGCTCAAGTTGTTATTAAGGCCAGCCAAAACTTGGTCTGCATAAGCGTCTGCGCCTTCTTTCTTTCTCATTGCATCATCGTGAGCTTGGTTTCTGTAGTTTTCTGCATCTTCTAGCGCCTTGTGTTTAATTTCTTCGCACTCTGCAAAAACTTGTTCTCTAATGATTTCAGCTTCTTTTTGAACTTGGCGCATTAATTCTGATTCGCTAAGGATTCTGTTTGCTTCATTTTGTGCTTCAAGAACAATTTTTTCGGCTTTTTGTTGTGCTTCCATTTGCAATTCTTCTTTTCTACGAAGAAGTCTTCTTGCCTCTTGAATTTCTTGAGGAAGTGAACCATAAATGCTATCAATGATTGATTCAACTTCTTTTAATTTTATTGCTACCAAATAATTTGGTAAAATTGGAAAACTCTTTTCCAAAATAATTTCTAATTGTTTTAATAAATCATAAATACCGTTATTTTGAACGTTCATTTTGTAAAATAACCTTTCGCTCTAGTGTAATAATTTTATTGTACAACAGTCCGAATTTAATTGTCAAACCATGATTTTAAGCATGTTTGAGCTATTTTTTGAGTTTTTCTTTTAGATATTCATTTACAACCTCTGGAACGAATTTTGAAATATCTCCGCCAAAGTCAAAAACTTCTTTTACAGAACTTGAAGAAATGAAGTTGTATTTTGGACGAGTTGTCAAGAAAATGGTCTTAATCTCTTTATTTAAGGCGCTATTGGTTTGTGATAATTGCATTTCAAATTCAAAATCAGAAACCGCGCGCAAACCACGAATTAAAACTTTTGCTCCTTTTTGTTTTGCGTATTCAACAGTCAAGCCTACAAAACTGTCAACTTCTACATTTGGAAAATCTTTTGTACATTTTTTGATTAATTTAACTCTTTCCTCAACGTTAAGAAGTCCAGAATTTTTCTTTTCTGGATTATATGCAACAGCAATGATTACCTTGTCAAAAATTTCAGAACTTGTTTCCAAAACATCTAAATGACCGTTCGTAATGGGGTCAAAGCTTCCAGGGTATATTGCTATTTTCATAATTATTTCGCCTTTCTTGTGTAATCTATTTTATATTATATGCCAAACATGAAATATTAATATTTTGTTTATTTTTTAAAGTTTTTGCAAAAAAGGGATTAATATAATAAATGTAAAAAAAGGATAATTAATATTTAATAAAGAAAGGCAAAAACAATGGCAAAAACAATTGGTATCGACTTGGGTACAACAAACTCAGTAGTTGCTGTTATGGAAGGTGGTAAACCAACCGTAGTTGCAAACGCAGAAGGTATGAGAACAACTCCCTCAATTGTAGGTTTTTCAAAAACAGGTGAAAGATTAGTTGGTCAATTAGCAAAACGTCAAGCAATCTTGAACCCAGATAAAACAATCGCTTCAATCAAAAGACACATGGGCGAAGATTACAAAAAGAATATTGATGGCAAAGATTACACTCCACAAGAAATTTCAGCAATGATTTTGAGAAAGTTAGCAGATGATGCTTCTAACTATTTGGGAGAAAAAGTCACATCAGCAGTAATCACAGTTCCAGCATACTTCAATGACTCACAACGTCAAGCAACAAAAGATGCTGGTAAAATCGCTGGTTTAGATGTTCTTCGTATCGTAAACGAACCAACAGCAGCAGCTTTGGCTTATGGTTTGGAGAAAGATAAATCAGAAAAAGTATTAGTATTCGACTTAGGTGGTGGTACATTCGATGTATCTATCCTAGAAATTGGTGACGGTGTTCACGAAGTACTTTCTACATCAGGTGATACTCACTTAGGTGGTGATGACTTTGATGAAAAAGTTATGAACTGGATTTGCGATGAATTTAAGAAAACTGAAGGTATCGACTTACGTGGTGACAAACAAGCAATGCAACGTATTAAAGAAGCAGCTGAAAAAGCAAAATGCGAATTGTCATCAGTAGTTGAAACAAACATCAACTTACCATTCATCACAGCAGATGCAAATGGTCCAAAACACTTAGACTTGTCATTAACTCGTGCAAAATTTGAAGATTTATGCCACGATTTATTGGAAAGATGTAAAAAACCGGTTGAACAAGCAATTCAAGATGCGGGCATTTCAAAAGGTGATATCAACGAAGTTGTATTAGTTGGTGGTTCAAGCCGTATCCCATCAGTTCAACAATTAGTAAAAGATTACACTGGTAAAGAACCTAACCAATCAGTAAACCCTGATGAAGTAGTTGCTGTTGGTGCTGCAATTCAAGCGGGTGTATTGGCTGGTGAAGTTAACGATATCGTGTTGTTAGATGTAACTCCATTAACATTAGGTATCGAAACTTTGGGTGGTGTAATGACTCCACTTGTACCAAGAAACACAACAATTCCAGTTTCTAAATCACAAGTGTTCTCAACAGCTGAAAACAACCAAACAGCAGTAGATATTCAAGTATTACAAGGTGAAAGACCAATGGCTAGAGATAACAAATCTTTAGGTATGTTCAGATTAGAAGGTATCGCACCTGCAATGCGTGGTGTTCCTCAGATTGAAGTAACATTTGATATTGATGCTAACGGTATAGTAAACGTATCAGCTAAAGATAAAGCTACAAACAAAGAACAAAAGATTACAATTACAAACTCTTCTAACTTGTCTGAAGAAGATATCGACAAAATGGTTAAAGAAGCTGAAGCAAACGCAGCAGAAGATAAACAAAAGAAGGAAGAAGCAGAAATTAAAAACAATGCAAACTCTTTAATCACATCTGCTGAAAGAATTGTAAAAGACTTTGAAGGCAAAATCGACAAAGCTGATGAAGACAAATTAAACGAACAAAAAGAAGCATTGAAAAAAGCTTTAGATGAAAACAAATCTGCAGACGAATTAAAGAAAATGTCTGAAGACTTACAACAAACAATGTTCAGCATTTCACAAAAAGCATACGAGGCTGTACAAAAAGATGAAAACGCAAATGCAGGTTCATCTGAATCAGCAAGTTCATCATCAAATGACAACAAAGGCGATGATGATGATGTAATCGATGCAGAATATACAAAAGAATAATCAGTAATGATTAGATAAATTTAAAAGGGCGCTGACATTAGGTCAGCGCCCTTTTTTCGACTGTAAATTTAATGTTTTAAACTTTTATTAAAATCCACTTGCCAAATATTATTGATGTAATATGATAGTTGTACACTATAAATCGAAAGTTATGGCGTTGGTATGCCATGCTTTACGTAGGTGGAGAGGTTAAAGCCTCTGATTACACAAGTAAAAAGGAGAAAACAAAATGCCAAAAATGAAAACTCACAAGTCTGGCGCAAAACGTTACAAAGTAACAGGCACAGGCAAAATTACCCGCAGAAAAGCTGGTATTGGCCACTTACTAGCAAACAAATCTTCTAGCAGAAAGAGAAAGTTGTTCAAAACAACTGAAATCGCTGCTTCACAAGTAGATTTAGTTTCAAAAGAGTTACCATACAAAAAGTATTCAAGATAGGAGTGGACAATGAGAGTAAAACGCGGTAATGTATGTCGCAATAGACATAAAAAAATCTTAAAATTAGCTAAAGGTTTCAAAGGCGCAAGAAGCAGAATATTCAAAGTTGCTAACTGTGCTGTAATGAAAGCATTAAAATATGCTTACAGAGATAGAAAAGCTACAAAACGTAACATGAGAAGATTATGGATTGTTAGAATTAATGCTGCTGTTAGAGAAAACGGCATGAATTATTCAAGATTCGTAAATGCATGCAAAAAAGCTAATATCGTTGTAAACAGAAAAATGCTTGCAGACTTAGCTGTAAACGATAAAGAAGCTTTCCAAGTAGTTTTAGAAACTGCAAAAGCTGCTGTTTAATAGACATATCGTTTAACGAGTTTTTACAGGCGGTCGGTGTATTACAC
>CAVFBQ010000107.1:0-2275 GCA_963620455.1 uncultured Eubacteriales bacterium | reverse complement strand
GTCTGTAATTCACTAATGTTAAGAAAGTTAAAAGGTTTTTATTATTTTGAAATATTTGTTTTATAATAATTTTATATAATTTATGAAAAGTTTTTAAGGAGAGTATTTATGAATATAAGTGAAATCGGAAATGTTCAAAATGTAAATTTTAATACGGCTCAATCAACAACAAAAGCTCAAACACCTCAAGATGCATCTATTTTTTCAGAGGTTTCTGGGGATAATGAACCAAAAGTTATAAAAGAAGGCGAAGTAAAAGTTAAAGGTGATGATGGCAAAAAATACAAGGCTCATGAAGTTGTGACCCAAGAGGTTGATGATGCTGGTAAAACTTGGGAGGTTTCTATCAGAACTTATACTGATGCGGATGGAAAAGCTGTCAAGGATACTATTAAAACAAATGTTAGAACAGAACGTTTTGGCAAAGAAGATGTTGAAATTACAAAACGAAAAATAACTCATGTTACGCCTGATGTGAAAAAGACTGTTGAAGAAGAAGAGTCTAAGTATCATTACAGCGAGAAACACGAAGAATGGCGCGGAAATGTTGGTCAAGAAGGAAGTAGCAAACGTTCAAAAATGAAACAATGCAAAATGCCACCAGGATTTAGTGCAAAATATTTGAGTTCAACTATTGCAATTGCGACAGTGAATTTATCAGACGATAATTAAATATGAGTAAGATAGAAATTTTACCAAAAGAATTTGAATTAACAACAGAAAACAAAACTTTAAGCCGTCGAGAGCTGGAGGTTTTGTTGCTCGTTGCTGGTGGTTTTGAAAATTCTGAAATTGCTGAAATTTTTGAAGTGCAATTAACAACAGTTAAAAAACAATTAGAAAGGATTTATTTAAAATTACAGGCAAAAAACAGGGCTAATGCTGTTTTTAAAGCATATTTTAATGGTTTAATTTATGCTCGAGATTATTCTGCAGTAATGAACGCGGCAAGAGTTAAAGAAATTTTATCTAAAAAGAGTTAACTTATTAAGTTTATGTAAAGGTACTCCGAAACTGTGTTAAACTATAATTAAGGAACATGGTAAAGGAGAAAAAAATGATACCTATTTTAGATTCAAAAAGACAATACGCACAAATTGGCGCAGAAGTAGAAAAAGAAGTTTTAGAAGTTTTACGTTCTGGTCAATACATTTTAGGTAAACACAACAAAGCTTTAGAACAAGAACTAGCTGATTTTATTGGTGTTAAACACACTGTTGCTTTAAACTCTGGTACAGATGCTTTGCACTTGGCTTTAAGAGCTTTAGATATAGGCGCTGGTGATGAAGTTATTTCAACAGCATTCACGTTCGTTGCTACATCAGAAGCAATTGGTATTGTAGGTGCTAAACCAGTATTTGTTGATATTGACCCTGATACATTCAATATCGATCCGGCAAAAATTGAAAATGCTATTACACCAAAAACAAAAGCAATCATTCCAGTTCATTTATATGGACAACCAGCTAACATGGATATGATTTTAGATATTGCTAAACGTCATAACTTATACGTAATCGAAGATGCTTGCCAAGCTATTGGTGCTAGATTACACGGCAAAATGGTAGGTTCATTCGGTGATATCGGTTGCTTTAGCTTCTACCCAACTAAAAATTTAGGTGGTATGGGTGACGGTGGTTTATTAACTACAAACTCAGATGTTATCAAAGACAGAGTTCTTGCATTAAGAAACCATGGTGGCGCAATTCGTTACCATCACGATGAAATCGGTGTAAACTCAAGATTAGATGAAGTTCAAGCAGCTATTTTGAGAGTTAAATTAAACTACATCAACGAATGGAACGAAGCAAGACGTGCTCATGCAAAAACTTATAACGAATTGTTTGCTAACTGCGAAGATGTTAAAACTCCATCAGAATTAGATGATACATATTGTGTATATCATCAATATACAGTTAAAATTCCTAACAGAGATAACATCCACAAAATGTTACAAGAACGTGGCATAGGCGCAATGTTATACTACCCAATTCCATTGCACTTACAAAAAGTTCATGAATACTTAGGTATGGGCAAAGGTTCTCTTCCTCACACTGAAAAAGATACAGAAATGGTAATTTCTTTGCCAATGTTCCCAGAAATTACTTTGGAAGAACAAAAAACAGTTGCTAATACATTAATGGAATGTATCCAAGAAACTAAAGTGTTAGCATAATTAAAAAAATTATGGTAATAAAAGAAGGACAGCGATGATTTATCGAGACCTTCTCAAATTTTAATGAAATCCGACAAAGTATGTTAGAGTAGACATAAA
>CAVFBQ010000106.1:0-5971 GCA_963620455.1 uncultured Eubacteriales bacterium | reverse complement strand
CACGAGTTGGAACGTTCATATTAAATACAAATTCTTGCATTGCTTGGTGAACTTGGTCGTAGTTTAATCTATCGTATCTAACAAATGGAGCAAGCAATGTATCAAAATTTGAGAACGCTTGAGCGCCTGCTGCTTCACCTTGAAGAGTGTACATAAAGTTTACGATTTGACCTAAAGCTGTTCTAAAGTGTTTTGCTGGAGCTGATTGAACTTTTCCTTCAACACCTGTAAAACCTTCCATTAATAGGTCTTTTAAATCCCAACCTACACAATAAGAAGCTAAAATGTTCAAATCATGAATATGGATATCACCTTTTAAGTGAGCATCTTTAATATTATCTGGATAAATTTTGTTTAACCAGTAGCTTTTTGAAATATTTGAAGCAATATAGTTGTTCAAGCCTTGAATTGAATAACCCATGTTAGAGTTTTCGTTAACTTTCCAATCAATTTCTTTTAAGTAATCATCTGTCATATCAACAGAAGCATTATTAGCGAAATCTCTTAATTTTTTATGTTGTTCTCTGTACAAAATGTATGCTTTTGCAGTTTGTTTATATTCTGATGATAACAAAACTTGTTCAACAATATCTTGGATTTCTTCAATAGAAGGTGCTTTTAAGTTAGATTGTTTTTCTCTTACAAAGTTTTTGATAATTCCAATAACGTTTCTTGTAAGTTGTTGAGCAGTTTTAGCATCGAATTCTTTGGTTATGTTAGATGCTTTTTCAATAGCATCTGTAATTTTAGCCTCATCGAATTCTGCTAATTTGCCATCACGTTTGATAATTGTTTCCATTTTAATCTCCTAATCACTATGTAGTGTATAAATCTTTTCTTTGTTTAGACTGTAACGGTTGTTGGATTTTAAATGTTTTGCAACCATATATCTCATACTTGTGTGTTCTAAGATTGTAGCATATAGAATTTCAGTCATGGAAAATATTAATACATTTTAATATACTTTTCTTAATTAAGTTTGTAAAGAAATCAGTTTTTACGTGTTTTGCTTGATTTAAAAATGTTTTTAATTTAAAATGTATTCAAGTCGTACTCCACGGGGGTTTAGCGAGCCTCTCGACCCGAGCGCTTTAGCGGGGTGCAGAGCCTACTGTGAGGGTTGTGTGAGTATTGATGAATTGTTTAATATCGTTGACGGGCTGAATTATGGTGGCGTAATCTGCCGAACCATGTCAGGGTGGAAACACAGCAGCATTAAGGCAATCTTTGCGGGTGCTATAACTTTGGTCAAGAGGTGTTAGGCAAAGAGTCAGTATTTGCTCAATTCGATAGGTAGTGGTACGACTTTTTTATTGCTTATTTTTAAGTTTATATAAAAGCTGGTGGATTGCAATGCAATCCACCAGCTTAGTTATTTTAATTATTTAGTCATTTCTTCTATCGTATTCTTCTTTAATTTCTTTACGTTTAACTTTTCTTGTTGCTGTTCTTGGTAATGCTTCTTTTGATACAACAATTGAAGTTGGACGTTTGAAGTTTGAAAGACGTTTTGATAGTTCTTTAACTTCCTTGATGATAACTTTTTCTAACTCTTTATCGTCTGGGTGAGCGTTAATCACGTCTTCTGTTGGAACAATTTTGATTACAACGTCTTCGCTACCGTCTTTTTGACCGCCTTGACGTTTTGCACCAAATACGCAAAGCTCCGCGAACATTGGGCTTTTTTCCATTACAGATTCTACTTCTTCTGGAAATACTTTTTTACCACCAGATAGTACAATCATGTTTTTAATTCTACCTGTAATCCAGATATAGCCGTCTTTGTCTATTTTTGCAATATCACCTGTTCTTAACCAACCATCTTCTGTCATAACATCTTGTGTCATTTCAGGTTGTCCGTAGTAACCCTTCATGATTGTAGGTCCATTAACTTGTAATTCACCTGTTTCTTTATCAACACGAACTTCAACGTTTGGAATTGGTCTACCAACAGAACCAAATCTGTGAGCAGCTTTTGTGTTTACTGAAACAACAGGGCTTGCTTCTGATAAACCGTAACCTTCAAATACATCAATACCGATTGTTTGGAAGAAGTTACCTACGTTCAAATCAAGAGGTGCGCCACCAACGATGAAGCCTTTGAATTTGCCACCCATGCTTCTGTGTAAGGTTCTGAATAACATTCTTCTTACACATTTTATTGGTATCATTTTAGCTAATTCATATTTAATGTTGTAGAAAAATTTTCTTACTGGACTATATTGATTAATTTTTGTTTCCAAGCTTAATTTTAATAGTTTTAAGAAGGCTGGGACTACAACCATGAATGTAATTTTCTTTGATTGAATGATATCAAACAAATCATTTGGTTTTAAACTCTTTGAGTAGTAAATTGTAGTACCCAAGCTTAAGAAAGTTAAGTAACCAACAGCTAATTCAAATAAATGGTTCATAGGCAAGATTGATAACAATCTATCGTTTTTTGTTAATGGGAAGCATTGAGAAACGCTATCCATTTGAGAAATCATGTTTTTATAAGTGATTTCAACACCTTTTGGTTTGCCTGTTGTTCCTGATGTGTAAATAATAAGAGCTGTTTTGTTAAAACCTCTGTGTCTCCATTTTTTGCCATTAGGGGTATCTTTGATTGTGTAAAGGCTTTCATATTCTTTATTAGCACCTTTATCATCAATAATGATTAAACGTTCAATTGATGAAATTTGCTCTTTCATTTTAATACCAGTTTCCAAGAATGCGCTTGAAACAAGTAAAACTTTTGGAGCACAATCGCTTAAAATTGAGTTTAATTCATATTGAGTAAGTTTTATATCTAGTGGAACAACTGTACCACCAGCAATAATGATTGAAAAGAATGCAGCACTCCATTCAGGTGTAGATTCTGATAAAAGAGCTATTTTGTCACCTTTTTCAATACCTAAATCCATCAAGTAGCTACCTAGTCTTCTAGCTAAGATGCTAATACCTTTAAATGTTAATTCGTTAGCACCAATATTTGTTTTCATGCCTAAAGCAGTTTGTCCTGCTAGCTCGTTTGTCTTTTCTTCTAAGAATAGTAATAAATTTCTATGCATCTTAATTCCTTTCCGATTACCTATTATACAATAAATAAACTAAAATTCAACTGATACTTTTTACATCTAGAGTTCAAAATTAAACAATCTAGTTTTAAACTCTAGATGTAGTTTATCAGAAACTTTTTATTTTTGCAAGCTAAATTTTACATAATTCTTGAAACCTGTATAGGTGGCTAATTTTATCTATTTTAGATTGTATTTATAATCACAAAAAAGAAAGGAAATAAAAATGGATTTTAAAGGTAGTGAAACAGAAAAAAATTTAATGGACGCTTTTGCTGGTGAATCAAAGGCTAGAAATATGTACACTTACTTTGCAGCACGTGCAAGAAAAGACGGTTTTGAGCAGATTGCAAGAATTTTTGAAGAAACAGGTAATAATGAAAAAGAACATGCAAAGATTTGGTATAAATACCTAATTGGAGGGGCAATAAAAGATACAAAAACAAATCTTGAAACTTCAATTAAAAGTGAACATTACGAATGGACAGAGATGTATAAAATTTATGCAGAAGTCGCACGAAAAGAAGGATTTGAGGATATTGCTCAACATTTTGAACGTGTTGCAACAGTTGAGAAATTTCATAATGAACGTTACGAAAAAATCTTAAAAACAATGAATGATGGTGAAACCTTTAAACACGATAAAAAAGTTGTTTGGGAATGTGCAAATTGTGGATACCATATTACAAGCGAAACTGCGCCTGAAATATGTCCATTATGTTCGCACCCTAAAGCATATTTCTTTAATAAAGAAGAAATACTTTAATGCTTTGATTTAGCAGGTATGCAACCTGAATCTGCAGAGTCAATCTTGCCATCAAAATCGTTATCAATTCCATCAAAACAAGAGCCAAGCGAGTCGTGAGATTCGCTTGCGGCGTTTTTAGTTAACCAAATATTAGGAATTTTTTTCCATAGGTAATTAAAGAAGTCTTTATAGTATTTTGTTAAATAAGGATTTTCAATAATTAAAACATTTTCGTCGTTTCTATTTTCTCCACTTTTTGAGAAATTCATTGAACCAATTACAAGGTAGTTATCATCAATAATTATACTCTTTGCATGCATTTTTCCTGCGTAATTTTCTGTTTTAACTAATATGTTATTCTTACGCAAGGTTTCGTGTGTTGTATGTTTATTTCGTGCGTTTGTAGCATCAAGAATTACACGAACCTCGACTCCACGTTCTTTTGCGTTGATTAATGCCTGAGTAAATCGTTTATGCGTAATTACAAAAGCTGGAATGTAAATATACTCGTGAGCATTATTAATTAGTGGAATAAGTTTGTCTATAATTACTTTATCTGTTGGCGAAAAATAAACAGAAATTATAGATTCTCCAAGTAAAATATTTTCTTTATGTTCAATTTTTGCTTTTTTACAAAGAAAATTATTACTATACATTTGTTCAAATTCCTGTTCATAAATTTGAGCAATTTCAGGTGAATTTATAAGTACAATAGCGTTTGAATTGAAACCTGAAAGATCAGTAAAACTTATATTTGCGGAGCCTGTAAGTACGGTCTTTTTATCAAATATAAAGAATTTGTTATGCATAATTGAACTTTGGTATTGAGAGTCTCCGTAATCCCCCTTGCTATCAGGAATCAATTTTGCAAGGCTAAATGTGTCTGGATAAAAATTTGAACCTTGAGCATTTACGTCATAAACAAGTCTAACGTTTACTCCTCTTTGGATCGCTTGTTTAAGGGCAGTTGTTACGTCAGAAACATCAGTGTAACCGTATAAAGCCATATCAATAGTAGAATTTGCACTGTTTATTTGTTTTACAAGTGTTGTGCAAAAATCTGTTGTACAACGCTTATGTGGTGTTAAGTTAGTTGTAAGGTCTGTTAAAAACAGTTTGATGTTTCCTTGAGATATCTTAAAACTTTGTGATGTAATCTTTTTTATAATAGCTTTTTCTTGAGCGTTTTTATCTTCTTTTTTAGGGACTTTTGTCTTTTTTATTACATCTTCACAGAATTTACAAGCTTTTGCTGTTTTTGGAATTTGGCTTTTGGGTAGAATTACAACATCATGTGCCATTTGTCCATATTTACAATTTAGACGGTGAAATTTGTCGCTTTTGTTGTTATAAATACGTAGCTGAGCTTTTTTTACTGTTTCAATTTGTTTTTTAAAAGCTTGTTCATTAACAGGTTTGCTATTTTTTAGTGCATAGGCAGAATTATTGATTAATTTTGAATAATCCTTTCCATCAAAATGAATTTCAATATTGCCATTTTCAAGAGTTTTTATTTGAACGTGCTTTTGCTCTGAAAGAAGATTTTTAGCATAAGTTTCTGCAAAGTATCCCATAGCTAATGCTGTTTCTTCGTCAATTCCGATAGCCTCAGCAAGTTCTTTTTGTGTGTCGCTGGCTTTTGAAGAAAAGCATTCAACTCCATTCACGGTTAATGTTTCATTACTGTCAATTTTATCATTATTGTTTAAATCAATGGCAATACTAGATGGTGAAACTACTTTCAAAACCTTATAAGATGTTTTTGTATATAGGTTAAAACCAATGAATAAAACCAATAATAAAATGATGATTGATAAACTAATGAGTTTTTTCATAATTGTTTTCAACGAGTTCTCTGTAAGTTGTAAATTCAAAACCATAATTTTCAATTTTGAACTTCAAGTTTTGATTTTTAATAATTTTGTATTCGTCAACATGGCTTGGATAAGGGTGAAATAACGCCTCAACAACGATATCTTCGTCATTTTTAAATACTTCTAAACCCTGTTCTACTGTTTGATTGTTCATCATACCTGTATAGCTAACACCAACAAGATAATCGTTAGTTTTTAAGTCATATTTTTTAACAACTTTTTTATTTTTAATAGAAAAAGAGTTTAATAATAAAACTTTTACTTGGTTTACTGGATATTTTGGGTTTACA
>CAVFBQ010000105.1:0-8206 GCA_963620455.1 uncultured Eubacteriales bacterium | reverse complement strand
CAACTAAAGGTATCTCTTCTCTTCTCTTCTTGTCATGTCAGCCACCTTATGATTGGAACAAACTGTTAATTTTGTTTGTAATATCTTGAGGGTCAATTTCGTTTGTAACCTTGTTAATGTCTTGAGCAACTTGATATAACTTAGCAGCCTCAAT
Source organism: uncultured Eubacteriales bacterium (assembly GCA_963620455.1). Lineage (GTDB taxonomy): Bacteria > Cyanobacteriota > Vampirovibrionia > Gastranaerophilales > Gastranaerophilaceae > UBA6984. The sequence goes on along the minus strand of CAVFBQ010000105.1, from coordinate 8,052 downwards.
CTTGTCGCCAACAATTGTAATAGCTCTTGCTAAATTAAAATGAGCAAGTGCATAATTTGGGTTACATTCAATTGATTTTTTAAATAATTCAATTGATTTTTGAACTCTGCCTAAATCATCAAGATAAATTACACCCAAATTGTTGTATGCAATATCATACATTGGGTCATTTTCAATAGCAAGTTCATATTCTTTAATAGCTTCGTCAATATCGCCTTTACCCCAATACAAGAAACCTAAGTTACAATGAATTTTCGCATTGTTAGGGTCAAGGTCTAAAGCACTTCTATATACAGTTAAAGCGTTTTCAAAATCTTCCTTATCGTAGAACGCAGAACCTAAGTTTACGTAAATGTCCATATCTTCTGGCGTTAACAAGTACGCACTTTGGTAAGCACTAATTGCTGCGTCCAAATCGCCTTTATTTTCTTGATAAACAAATCCAAGAGTTTGAGTGATAATACTTGTCCATCTTTTGTTTGGATTTAACGTAATTGCTGATTGGTAGTGAGAAATAGCCTCCTTGATGTCACCCTTGATATAATACAAATTTGCCAAATTTGAGTGAAACTCAGGCATTGTAGGCAAGATGCTAATTAACTTTTGATAAATATCAATCGCATTGTCATAATCACCTTGTTCTTCGTATGCTTGGCACAAATGACGGTAAGCAGGAATATTCAAACTATCTAGCCAAATAGCCATTTTGTATTCAGTAATCGCATCATCATATTGCCCAATTGTTCTATAAATATCACCTAACAAGCAATATAAAGGTACAAAGCCTGGGGCTTTTTCGATTGCATCAATGTACAAATCAATTGCACTAGCCAAACCTTTTTTCTGAACTTGATAATATCCTTTAAGCAATACAGGCAAGAATTGCAAGTATGATAAAGAGCGGATAACATTTTTGATAGCCATTTTATCAAATGGTAAGGTCAAAATAGCTAAGAATAATTGGCATTTGCTACGCCACCAAGTAAGAGGGTTTCTGAAAGAAGAAACCTTGTAAAGGTTGTATAGCAAATAATGAGCTGAAGAACTTGTTAGGGGTTGCAACTTGATAGCATGTTTTGCATTAAACATTGCTTCCAAGAAGTGCGCCTTCTTTGTATAAGTTTCAGCCAATAAATAATAAGCTTTTGCAAGATTTTTGTTTTTTGTTGTAGCCATGTTCAAATAGTTAATGGCTTTTTCCAAATCACCTTTAAAATATTGTGCTTGACCTATTTTAAAATAGATTTCAGCAGAATCGATATAAGTTTCTAAAGCTCTTTGATATTCTGTAATAGCTTCATCAATATATTGATAAGAGTTATGAATATCTAAATGCCATGCCAAATACAAATCGCCAAGCCTAACGTGTAAATCTGCGTTTGTTGGATCGTTTTGCAACTCAACCTGACAAACCTCAATAGCGTTTTGCACATGACCATTTTTAACTTCTTTATTTATTTTTTTTTCAATTTCTCGAAGTTTATTCATAATAATTCAATAAAATTATTCTTCGTTCTTGCTACGTCTTGATTGCATATCAATAGCAAAACAAGTTTTTATAATTTTATCTCTTTCTTTTTCATCAATATTTGTGAAAGCAAGAGTGTATTCGTCAGGTTGTAAAGAAGGGTTATCAAGGATAACAGCTTCAAACCTAGCTGGCACATCGAAGTTTTTAAGGTACAACTTACCAGTAACGACTTCTTCAGGGTTCAAATCTTCTTTAGAGAAGAACTTGATACCACCACCTGAAATATCAATTGTACTAGCAACGAAAGTTTCAGTTCTTAGTTTTAATTCCAATTTAGTTTTCAAAGGTGAACGAGAATAATCACGGCGTTGGATAACAACCGCATCTTCTACATACTCAACAACGAATCCTTCATCAGGAGAATTGATAACAACAGATTCAAAAACCATAAGACCCGATGGCGTAAAGATTTTCACGTCAATCGGGGTACCTTCCTCCAAGTACTTTTTCAAAGTTTCTGCATCATCAGGATAATCTAATCCCAACCTGTCATCTTCAATATCATTGATGAAACAGTCTAGTTCCATTTCGATGCCATTTTCACCATCGAAGAAAATTTTTGCTTTTTGGTTTAAACTTAAATCACTCATATAGCTATTTTAATAGACAATTGAGAAAAATGCAAGTGTTTTATACTCAAAATTGGGAAGAATTAATACATATTGATACAAAAAATCAGACCCTAAATAAATTAAATTGGTCTGAAACTCGGTCGCTTATTCTTTTTTAAGAAATTATAATGGTAAATATTCTTTTAAGGTTTTGCATATCTTTTGTAAAACATTTTCCTCTTTCCCTTTAAAAGAATAATACGAGGGTTTACAGTAGGAAGAATTTGCTATATCCTGTATTCCGTTTGTTGTGCATTCATAATCCTCAACAACACCATCTTGATCTATTAAATATTGTGGATAAGCACCGCCGAATGGGACTTGTAAATTCTTGTCTTGTTTTTTTGATTGTAATTCAAAAGTATCAGCAAGTGGTTGGTCAGCTAAACACTTAACTGCACTGCCAAATACAATCGGTGTAGATTGTACAATTGTTACCTTTAAAAAAGAATCTTTTTTATTTTCTTTTTGAGTATTTGGAATGTAAATATCAGATAAATCAATATCGGCCAAATATTGACCTCTTGAATTACTGAATTCTTTTAGTGTGTCTTTTACAATTGTTTTTGAGCAAAAACTATTTTTTGTTTCTGAATTAAGAGTACCCGCCTTAGAACCGAAGTTTAAAGCACGCATGTCTTTAGGGGCTGTGTAAATTTTATTAATTGGAGTAATGTTCATAACACTTATAATATAGCACAGAAATTATTAATTGTAAATAATACAATTAATAATTTTACAAAAGTTTATATATTTGGCATAGATTATAAATTTTCATCCACTGGTTCATGTTGCTTAAAGTAGTTCAATATCTCGATTAGAGCGTTTGAGCTTCCTATGTGACCAGATTTTGAAACTATCCATTGCGCCTTGTGGTCTAACGTTAATGCTACCAATGGAGCAATCTCATCTATAATTTGTAACTGATTTGAATTTATTGCTTGGCAACATTTGAACGAGGTTTCACCACCAAGCGTAATTAAAATAACTTCTCTTTTTGTAGTAACAGCGTTTGTCAATTCACCTAAAAATGCTGAAACATGTTCTAGCAATTTTGCTTTTGTCATATCAGCATTCAAAGAATCGTCAGAAAAACCATCAAAGTTCTTAATTAAATTTGAGGCGTTTACTGCCACAATATTATTTTCACCAAGATTATTTACAATTCTATCGACTAAATCATCTCTTACGCCACCTAATAAAGTTGCCATATCAAGTTCTATAAAATATGTATTGTCGTAATCCTCTAATTTATCAAGTGTTTCCAGTTGCGTAATCGTTGCTTGAGTACCAGTCCCTGATAAAATCAACTTTGGTAATTGTGGAATTGATTTAACAGTAAATTGATTTTCTAAAGGTGGCAACCAAACGTTACCCAATACTTGCGCTGTTGCAGAAGTTCCAACTGGCAAAAATCTCAAATTCGATTTTTTACAAGCTAGCACAACTTGTTCGATATCAGTTATTGAAACAGCATCAGCAATAATAATTTTTTTGCCTGCTTTTACTAGTTCATGAACCTTTTGAAGAACAGGACCAGCACCTTTCATTATTGTTTGTAATTCAAGCGTGCCTACAAGCTCCACCTTTTCTGCACCTAACTGTCTTTTAATCATTGTTGGAACATGCGATTCGTGCAGTTGATTCATTACATCACGCGCATATTCAGTTCTTTCAATAGGTTGACCTTTTATAAGTTGATAACCACCAACTGTAATCTTATTTTCAGACGGATATGCTGGAATAACTATTGCAGCATCCCACCCTAAAGTTTCAAGCATAGCAAGAGTTTCAACCCCTATATTTCCGTTTAAGGTTGATGAAATCTTTTTGAAGAAATAATCTAAACTTAAATTATCTAAAAAATATTTTGTAGCTTTTACTACTTCCTCGCATGCAAATTCTGGAGCTTTGTTTCTTGTTGCAGTAGAAACAGCCCAGACTTGGGTGTTTTTGATATTTCTAGTAGAACCTTGCTCAAAATCTAAAAGAATTTGAGAGTTCGCACCTCTTAAGTGAAATTGTAAAGCGGCCTCATTTGCCTCAGTTAAATCATCAGCAACAATGCCGACCATATCAGAAATAATCATTATTGTCCGTCATCTTTTCTTGAACCAGGAAGTCTTACATTGCTGGCTACGATTAAGAAACGTTCTCTTTCTTCGCCTGTTTGATCTTTCCATTTACTAGATGCGATACGACCTTCAACAGCAACCAATGTACCTTTTTTTACATATTCGCCTACAAATTGAGCAGTTCTATCCCAAACATCTACATTGAACCAGTCTGTAACTTCTGATTGAGTTTTTGGATCCCAACGGTTTGCTGCCACTGAAAAAGAAGCTCTTGTTTTTCCAGATTCAAAATATTTTAATTCTGGATCTTGTCCTACTCTACCGATTACTACAACTGTATTCATTTTTAATTTCCTTATCCTATATAATTATAATACATGTATTTTAGCACGAACTTTCTTTAGTAAACATGCAATTTTCAAAACCTGTGTTTTCGCATATTTCAGCGCACCATTGTCTAACAATTTCTTCTGTTTCTAATTGATAAGAAATTGGCTTGCCAATAGTTACAGTTATGTGTTTTTCAAAAAATCGTTTTGCATATCCATCAAAGCCTGAAATTGAAACTGGCACGATATCAGCTTTTGCAGCTTTTGCTAATGCAACAAAACCATTATGGATATTTTCAATCTTTTTATTTTTACGTGTTCCACCTTCAGGAAATATACCTAACTTCCAGCTTGTTTTAAAAATTTCTCTTGCTGATTTAAAAGTCGAAATTCCAGGGTGTTCTCTATCTACCGAAAAAGCGCCTAATTTTTTAACTAGCCAATTTCTTGGTTCAGTCTTATCAAAAAGTTCCTTTTTTGCCATAAATGCGATTGGCATATTGCAAGCACATGCCAAAAATGGAGGGTCCATTTCTGAAACATGGTTTCCTGCAAGCATATAATTGCCTTTTTTAGGTAAATTCTCCTTGCCTTTAACTTTTAGGTTATACATTAAAGTTGTCACAGGCAAAACAACAGACCACAAGAAAAACATAAAAAATATCGTCCTGAATATGTGGTAATCTTTCGCTGTGCGCTTTGCATAGTTTTTTTCTTCGTGTGCCATTGTATTCTTAATTCCTTATTGTTCTATTATGCTGGATTTGGAATATATTTAAAGCCTGTAAGCTCTTGGATAGCTCTAGCCCATTTTTCCATTACGACATCTAAATCCTCATCGTAAGGGATTAATTCACCAACTTTTACTGTGATGTTACCCTTGAATGGTAGCCAAGTCATATTTTCAGAGCCTACAATACCGATTGGTAAAATTCCACACTTTGTAGAACGGGCAAGTCCTGCAAAACCTTTATGAATATTCTCAATAGTGCCACTTTTAGCTCTTGTTCCTTGTGGGAATAAACCTAAAATCCAATCTGTACTCTTAACTTCAAGCGCAGTCTTGATTGTAGATACTTCTAATTTTTCTCTGTTAACCGCAAATGCACCTTGCCAATCTAACATCCAACGAGTAAACTTCTTTTCAAAAAGTTCCTTCTTAGCCATAAATGCTACTGGTTTGGGCATAATATAAGTTATTAAATATGGATCTAAATTAGACAAATGATTGCCACAAGCAATAAAGTCACTGTTATGAGGAATGTTCTCTTTGCCTTCAACCTTCAATTTGTAAAATATCTTAAAGCGAGTGCCATACCAAACATTTGTAACGATTCTTTGGAAAACTTTTCTCATAAAGTTAAAATATTTCGCAGTTCTTCTTGCATAATTTACTTTTTGCTTTGCCATTTTGCCTCCATTACATGATTATAATATAAACATGTCTTTTTTTATATTTTGTGAATTTGTTTTAAGATTTCACTTATAAATTTTGAGATGAAAATTTGTTTCAGTACCCCAAACTTACAATTTTATTATACAACCTTTTATTTTAAAATTTATCTGTTTTAAAACGTACGTGTTTTTACGTACGTAATTTTACGGACAAACATACCTTAAACTGTTTATTTACAATGTTTTCGTTCCCTCAATTTGTGTTCTGACAGTAATATCTTGAGTTTAGGACTACTGTTATAGTCTACAAAACAATGATTACAAGTCTTCTACATCAGTTGATGATTTTATATACTCAATAACCTCTTTTTTAGTCGCCTCATTCTTGTGTTGATAAGGATCAATAACAGAGTTATTATTGTAGTCTATATCAGGGTTTCTAAGCAACCGACCAGTGGAAACATCCACTTTTATTGGTTCTAAGAGTTTTATATATAGGAATTCACCTCTATCTACGGTTAATTTCTCTCCTTTGAATATTTTTCTAAATCTTGAATTACTTTTTGGAGTCTTAATCTCTGCAATACCGTTCACTCTTAGCAATGGCTGATGTATGATGTATAAATTATCGTTCTGAAGAGTTAATACGCCATTTCTAATCAAAAAACGTCCTTTTTTGACTTGCTGAACATGACCTGTAAACCTTGCCCCATAAGGGATTAACAAATATTTTTTAGGTGTAACAAAGTTTTTAGGCACTAAAGCGACATACTTTTCACCTTCACAAGCTTTCTGAGAAGTAATTTTACCGGTTATAACCAGTGGTAATTCCGTTCCAACAGGGATTGTAGCCACATTATCATCTACAATTGCATCTTGTATAACGTGTCCTTCTGCAGAAATTTTCTTCTCAAATGCAGCTTTAATCTTGTCATTAGGGTTTTTCATAGCTTCATTCATCATATTATAAAGCAATACAGCAGTTTCAGCTCTTGTAATTGGCTTATCATAAGCAATTAGCCTCTTTTCACGTGGGTCAATAACAAGCATATCAAGAATTTGAGCTTTAGCAGCTGGTGCTACAAACCAATCTGGAATGTTAAAAAAGTCGTCATAAGTGTATTCTAAAACGCTTTTAGCTTTTTTCTTCGTCATAGGTACTGTTTTTATTGAATTTACAGCCATTGTTATAGCGTGAGCTCTTGTTATATTTTGCGTTGGATAGAAATAATATCCGCCATCCTTTGCCATTCTTGGTGGTAAGAACAATCCGAAAAAAAACGCATTTTGAATATTTTGGTATGCCCAATCCTCTGGAAACACGTCATCTAGGGCTAATGGGTCAATTACTTCGCCGTCGTCCAAGCCTAGAGCCTTAATTACAGCAGTTGCAAATTCTTCTCTAGTTATAAAAGCCTCTGGGCGAAAGTTTTGACTTGGATACCCCTTTAAAATACCCTCATGGTGAAGCTCAGAGATTTCTGTATAAGCCCAATAGTTGTCAGGAACGTCTAAAAAACTACTTGAAGGAAGCATTACATCTAAAATTTGTTCAACAGCAAAGGCTTTTGGCAAAATAATTATCGCTAAAAACGCTAAAAATATGATTATACTTGATTTTATTCTTCCCACGTCTACTCCTGTCAATAAGATTATAAAGTATTTTTTTTTATTTGGCAATTATTTTAAGTAATCTTTAAAATCCTTCTTAATTACAGTATAACCACACCCTTCGGGCATTTTTGCATAAAAACGGATTTGTTTGGCAGGATATTTACGGCACATCGGCAAACGTTTGTTGTAGACTGTGCACAAGCCCTCTGGGGATACTAATTTACACGCAAATATTAACTTTCCGTCTTCATCTTTACCTTTAATATAGAATCTACGATAAGCTGGGAACAAAAGTTGCATAAACTTAAATTCTTTTTCCGTATACTCGTCATAGCTGTACATGTGATTACAGCATTTGCCACATTTCTTACACTCACCAACAACCTTATATGTAAGCCTTTCAGGTACAAAATAGGAACGGATTTCGTTTATAATTGATACAATAAAATCTAACATGTGTTTACAATTTCGTTTTTTATACAATAATTATATTATAG
>CAVFBQ010000104.1:0-3189 GCA_963620455.1 uncultured Eubacteriales bacterium | reverse complement strand
GTCTTCTATCCTTATAGGTCTTTAGATTTGTAAAAAGCAATAATTGCAAGCAAGAACGCAACAGGAGGAGTTGCCGCCGTAATCAATGGTGGTAATACATTTTTTTCTGCTAACAAATCAAAGAATGGCAATGTTATGTAATACAAGAAAATACAACTAATTGCGATTGTGAAACCGATTAAACGTTGTTCTCGAGGTTTGCTGAAACCTAGCAAGCAACCCATAATAGCAAGTAGTACGCATACAAATGGGTGGAAAAATCTTTGATAATATTTGTTTAACATATAGTGATAATCTTCATCAAGATTTTCGTGTTTTAACAATGTCACATATTTCCAAAGATTTGCATTTGTTATTTGACGTTCTTTTTTTACAGAATAAGTCATTAACATAAATGCACTTTCGGCATCTTTGTCTTGTAGAATGTTGTATTTATCTTTTTGGTCGATTTTAATAAATATACCGTCATTAGAAATCGTATATTCAGTTACATCGTTTAATTCCCAATAATTTGGGTGAGTTTTACCATGTTTAGCAACTAAAATATGTGTTAAACCGTGCAAATCGTCATAAACTTTTCTTGAAAAATCTAGTACAATAACATTGTCTAAATTACCGCCTTGATAACGAGAAACGATTACAGCCAATAGTGGTTGGTTTTTTTCGTTTTTCTTTGTATACATATATTCAATTGCTGGGTTATAACCTCCAAGTTCTAAGTTCTTATTTTGTGAATAGGGGATTAGGATATCACCAGTTACAAAACATAATGCTGTAACGATAAGGCTTAAGACAACAACTGGTGCGATAATTCTACTGAAAGACAAACCAATCGCTCTAAAGATTGTTAGCTCACTGTCTTTGCTTAATTTATCAAATGTAAACAATGTACCAAGCAACAAACCTACAGGGAATGCTTTACCAAAAATCATTGGCAATTGCATAACAAGATAAAGAACGCCCTTAACAAGCGTTGTTTTTCCTGCAAGGATATCCTTAATTGTATTTAACAACATTTCAGGGGCAATCCAAACAATTGTGAATAACAGAATTGCAGCCAAGGTTGCGAATAAAACTTGTTTAAAGATGTATTTGTCGTAGATTGTTGGTCTGAATGCAAGAATTTTTTTTAGCATTATAATTGGAAGTCCTTTCCTAAATAAAATTCTTTAGCAACAGGGTCAACAGCGACATCTGTACTCTTACCTTGAATTTTAATCTTACCATCAAAGATTACATAAGCTCTATCAGTAATAGAAAGAGTTGCTTTAGGGTTGTGGTCCGTAATAAGTACACCCAAACCTTTATCCTCTGATAATTTTCTTATATTATCTTTAATTTCACCGATTGCGATTGGGTCAATACCTGTGAAAGGTTCGTCAAGCAAAATGAAATCTGGACTTGCAGCAAGCGCACGAGCCAGTTCTACCCTTCTTCTTTCACCACCTGAAAGCGAAATAGCAGACTCGCTACGTAATCTAGTCACACCGAATTCGTCTAAAAGTTCTTCTAATTTTCTCTTTTTTTCATTAACTGTCAACTTGTCATTCATTTCAAGTACAAGTTTGATATTATCATCTACAGTTAATTTTCTGAAAATAGATGCTTCTTGTGGTAAGTAGCCGATACCAGCTTTAGAGCGTAAGTTCATTGGCCAAGCTGAAATATCTTTTCCGTCTAAAAGAACTTGACCTTTATTTGGTTTTACAAGTCCAACTACCATATAAAATGTAGTTGTTTTACCCGCACCGTTAGGCCCAAGCAAACAAACGACTTCACCCTTGTTTACATCAAAAGAAACATCGTTTACTACGCTTCTATCACCATATATTTTTACTAAATTTTTTGCTTCAATTCTCATACAACATCCTCATCAATAATAATATTGTACGAAAAACATGGCTTTTAAACAATAAATGTTAAAGTAATTTAAGTATTAAGGTATTATATTACAAAATCATATCTTCAAAGTTCATCGTATCATTGTAGCTGAACATGTGAATAAAGGTGTACAATGCTTCTGGCATGAAACTTTTTGTTCCCATTTCTAACAATGCTCTAACCGCATCTTTACTATTTTTTACAAGATGAGGAGTTCTATTGAAAGATAGATTATCAAAAGCGTTGCAAATACTAATAACTTGACTTTCTTTAGCAATTAAATCGCCTGATTTACCCATTGGATAGCCAGAACCATCATTTTTTTCATGATGTTCTAATGCTACTAATGCGATGTTTTCAGGCATTCTCATATCAATTTTTAAAATTTTATAACCAATTCTTGTATGTTCTTGTAGCGCTTTTTGTTCTATATTTGAAAGAGTTTGTTTGTTAACAAGTCTAGGGTCTAGTTTTGTTTTACCAATATCGTGTAACAACGCTGCTAAAACGATATCAGAGACCATTGTTTCTTTCATTTCAAGTTTTTTAGCGATTAAACCTGACAAAATGGCAACATTAAGAGCATGACATTTGTCGTATTCACCAATAAGTTTAACTTGAGATGAAAATACAAGTTTGTCTTGCCTAAAAATAATATCTTGTAGCAATTTATCACGAATGTTAAAGAACAAGTTTGCAGTTTCTGTCATTGGACGTGAATACAAGCCTGTAATCGTTTCGTGATAGAACGCTTTTAATTTAATTTGGTTTTGAGGGTCCATTTTTGCTTTTTTGTTAATTGGACCTTTGTAGTTTAAAATACTTGTTTCGTCAACAACGGTGTTACTTTTCAAGACCTGATTCGGATTCATGTCAAACTTTTCAATGACACGGTCTTTAGTTTTTGACTGTTCTGAAAACGTATCAAATATTTTGTTTAAATCTTCTTTTGTATATTCTTCTCGTTCCTCGTGAGGAATAACAATCGGTTCAGGAATTTCCTCATCTGGAAGAATATCTAACTGTTCTTCATCATCTCTATAGATAACGTTCAAGTGTTTTAATTGAAGCAACTTACCAGGAGTAAGTATTTCGCCGGATACAAAAAGCTTTTCTCCAAACTCGGAATATATGTTAAACGGTAATATTTTATAATTAACTAATTCTTCTGTTGTAATTGTCTTCATGCTTTTTATTATTGCACAAATTTCAAAAAAAGTGAATACTTAGACATAAAAAAAAGCCATGAACTTTCGTGCATAGCTATTGATTAGGGATATGTGTATCGTCGTCTCTAAGGAGTATAGT
>CAVFBQ010000103.1:0-2087 GCA_963620455.1 uncultured Eubacteriales bacterium | reverse complement strand
TAGATGTAAGCAACTTTTAGCAAGTGTAATATTAAGTGCATTTTTTTTAAGCAATGGATTGGTTTTTGCTGATACATTCCAAGGTCATGCTGAAATGTTTGACCAAAAAACATTGGAGCAATCAGAACTTTTTACAGGCAAAGTTGACATTATAGACCAAAAAGATATAATCAAAATGACCGTTTCACAAGTTATTGACGGTAACATTTCAATTGAAGGTGACGAGTTTTTTGCAGAGGTTGTAAGCGATGTTTCTGGCGACAGCGGTGTAATGCTTCCAAAAGGAACTATTGCTCATGGAATCATTAAAGAACAATCGGGTGCAAAAAGACTTGGTCGTAACGGCTATATTAGTCTTGATTTCGACTATCTTGTAACTCCTGACGGCAGAGAAATTCCAATTGAAGGCAAAATGTCTACCAGAATGCACCCCGTTGTTGAAGCTGGTAAAATTGTAGCTCAAGACGTTGGATACACTGCGGCTGGCGGCGTTGTTGGCGGGTTTCTTGCCCTTAATCTGTTTGGTATAGAAGCAGCCATTGCATCACAAGGTTACACTGTTTTAGGTGGCGCTGCCGTTGGTGGTACAGTAGGATTAGGCATGGCTTTGTGGCGCAAAGGTAAAGACGTTTTGATTGCACCAGGGGATGAAATTAGAGTAAAAATTAACGGTAAATTAGAACTACCAGTTTACAAAGATACAGCCTTAAAACAACACGAAATCTTTTACCCAGGGTTAAAAGTGAAGATTACCAACATTGTTCACGAAAAAGACCCTTTTGGAGAAGCTAATACAATTACATTAACAATATCAATTTCAAATCTTACTGAAAAAACTTTGTCAGGCATGGATTTGGCCTTAGTTAATGATTACAATAATGTTTTTCACCCTTCAATTTTCGGTGACACAAACTTGATGTTCAAACAAATTAAGCCAGGGGACAGAGTTGCAGGCAGAATTTCGTTCACCGTTGACAATATCAACAGAAGTTTTTGGTTAACTTGTTATGATATTCGTTCTAAAAAGACCTTAATGAAAATGTCAGTTGATAACGCATACAAAAATGTACCAGAAAAGGTTAAAAAGAAGAACGACAAACTAAAGCAAAAGCCAAACTACTACAAAGAGCGCGACCCGTTTGAAGTGTAACCTCATAGGTTATGCTGATGCTGCCACATCATAAACTAGATTCGGTAAAACAGTTTCAGCAACATTTTTAACCTTAACTTTATTGAGAGAATAGAAAATAGTCGTTGTGGATTGAGGGTTCAAAATAGACTACCGCAACGCACTACATTTGTATTATATAACGAAAAACGTTGTAGGTCGGGGTTTCTACCCAGGCAGTATCAAAGATACAGCAATAATTGCGATATAACTGAAAGGTTAACAAAAATATCTCTTACTTAATCCATTTTGCTTTTAGCTGGTTCAAGGTTCCGTTTGATTTTGAGTTAGAGATAAAGCCATCAAGCAACTCTAGAACTCTTGTGCTTTCTGAACCTTTTCTTAACGCAATACCATAAGGCTCTTGTGTATATTTTTGACTAATTGCTATCAATGAAGAATCTTTTAATTTATATCCCATTAAAACTGTATCGTCCATTGCAACTCCGTCAACAAGCCCTTGATAAAGAGCATCCACAGCCTCATCGTAAGTTTTAAAACCAGTAATTAAAGCAGCAGGAGCAACTGTTCTAACACCTTCATTAGCTGTTGTTCCAAATACTACACCAATTTTTTTAGCTTTAAAATCATACAATGATTTTATTTTACTTGATTTTTTTACCATTACAGTCTGACCTGCAATATAATATGGTTCTGTAAAATCGACCATTGCCAAACGGGAAGTATTTATTGTCATTGTTGCAATAATCATATCAGCTTGACTAGAATTCAACATTGAAATCCTGTTTGCTGGAGTTACCGAAACAAATTCGATAGCATTTTCATCACCCAACAATCTTGATGCAATTTTCTTTGCTAGGTCAATCTCTAAACCTGAATAGTTACCGTCTTTGTCCTTCATACTAAAAGGAGGAACTTTATCTTTTACACCTACAACAATTTTTCCACGTTGCTGAAT
>CAVFBQ010000102.1:0-2029 GCA_963620455.1 uncultured Eubacteriales bacterium | reverse complement strand
TATTCTTTTAATTTGTTAACACGAGTTTTGATAGTTTCAAAGTTAGTCATCATACCACCTAACCATCTTCTGTTAACGTAATAAGCGCCTGCTCTTGTTGCTTCTTGAGCAACTACTTCAGAGGCTTGTTTTTTTGTACCAACGAATAAAACGTTTTTACCTTTAGCTGCATATTCTCTTACAATATCGTAAGCTACATCTAATAACTCACTTGTTTTTCTCAAGTCGATTACGTAAATACCGTTTCTTGCACCGTAAATATACGGTTTCATTTTTGGATTCCATCTTTGTGTTTGGTGACCGAAATGTACACCTGCTTCTAAAAGTTCAATCATTGATGCTACTGGCATCTTCCTTCTCCTTTTGTTATGTGTTTTACTACGGGAAATACTGCTCCATTTGCCTTCGCAAACTAGGGTTTAACCTATCGACCAGCATATCCATAATAATCGTAGCATGAACAAAAACATTTGCAAACCTTTTGTTTACAATATTAAGGGGAAGGTTTGTGCACAGAAAAATAGATTACTCGTGATGGTGATCTTCTTGTGCGCAAATTTCCCTATATTCAAGTCCCATCTGGTCGCTCACGTTTTGTAAGAATTCTTTTGTTGCTTGAACTGCGGTATCAAATTGTTTTTTTGTTATTTCGTCCCAATGAGGTTCGTTTTCACGAGTAATTTTACCCGTTTCTTTTGTTGTCATGAAGGTATCTGTAAATAATTTCATGCTTGAACGAGGATTTCTTACTGTTTTTACAAATTGGTTACCTAATTCTTCTGCGTGGTATTCTGCAAATTTTTCATAATCGGTATGAATTTTTAAGTCTATAGCTTTACCGATAGCAGAAGTTTCTTCAATATGTTGAGGTTGAGCGATATCTTCTAAGAAATGACAAGCTCTTGCAGCATTTTGAAGTGCTAATTCATCATCTTCATATTCAATTGCTTCGTCCATTTTTTCGATTTGCTCTTTGTATGCATATTTTGCGTTATTTTTACCGTTGTAATCCATAAAACTTACGCCGTTTGTGTTGAATATCTTGCTGAAAGCGTTTAACATTCCATTTGTTAGTTTCTTTTTGCCCAATGCTAACGCTGTATAATTTGACGGTATTTTATTTTCATTTTCTTCAGGTTCTTCTGTTGGTGTATAAAACTCATCAACATCGTCAAACTTTTCTCTGTTGAAGGTGTCTGTATGTAATTTTTCACCAAAATAGAAGTGCTTATTAGCTAAGAAGCCAATATCATCATGGTCAGGTCTTTGAACGTAATCCTCCATAAGGTCTTGGTATTTTGCAAACTGGGGCATATCTTTAATTGCGGCTCTCATAATTTGCTTATGAGTTTCGCAACTCCAACCGAAGTTTACATTGTTACTACCTTGAATTTTCAAAGTTTTACCTCCACGTTTAGTGTAAAGCTCCTGAATACTAAAAATTGCCTATCTTTTCAATAAATTTTAATATTTATTTACAATTCAATTCAAAACTCATTCGACATAAATTTTAATTTGTGCCATAATTCTTGTATGAATGATAAAATTGTAGTTAGGGGTGCAAAGGAGAATAATTTAAAAGATGTTTCTTTGGTAATTCCAAAGGACGAACTGGTTGTATTTACGGGTGTATCAGGTTCAGGTAAAAGTTCTCTAGCTTTTGATACAATTTTTGCTGAAGGTCAAAGACGTTATGTTGAAAGCCTTTCCGTTTATGCTCGGCAATTTTTAGGTCAAATGGATAAACCAAATGTTGAAAGTATTGATGGACTTTCTCCTGCTATTTCAATTGACCAAAAAACAACAAGTAATAATCCTCGTTCAACAGTCGGAACTGTTACCGAAATTTATGATTATTTAAGGCTTTTGTACGCAAGAATTGGTGTTCCTCATTGCCCAAAATGTGGTGACGAAATTAAACCGCAAAGCATTGATGAAATTGTAAATTCAGTTCTTAAACTTGAAGAAGGAACTAAAATTCAACTTTTGGCACCCGTAATTGTCGGTAAAAAAGGTGAGTATCAAAACT
>CAVFBQ010000101.1:0-15488 GCA_963620455.1 uncultured Eubacteriales bacterium | reverse complement strand
GAATATAATATTCATGTTACAATTAAAGAAAAAGGAGTTAAAAATGGCAAAAGATTCAAGTTTCGACATTGTTTCAGAGTTTGACAAACAAGAATTGGTTAACGCAGTTGACCAAGTAAAGCGTGATATCACTTCTCGTTTCGACTTAAAGAACTCAAAATCAGAGGTTGTTCTAGATGGTGAAAAGTCAATCACAATCACTACTGAAGACGATATGAAGTTAAGAAATATATATGATATTTTACAATCAAAATTGGTTAAAAGAGGCTTAAGCATTAAGATTTTAGACCCTCAAAAGATGGAAGATGCTTTGGGTGGTGCAATTCGCCAAGTTTATCTTTTAAGAAAAGGCTTAACTCAAGAACTAGCGAAGAAAATTGTTGGTGATATAAAAGACTCTAAAATTAAGGTACAGGCTTCAATTCAAGGCGATCAAGTTAGAGTTTCAGGCAAGAGTAGAGATGATTTGCAGGAAGTAATTGCGATGTTACGCAAGAATGAAGATAAATACAACTATCCATTACAGTTCCAAAACTACAGATAAAGGGCATTATGGGCATAATTGAAACATTAAAAAATAAGGTTATAGTTTCTTGTCAAGCAATGCCAAACGAGCCTCTATACCGCGAAGAATGTATGATTGCGATGATGAAATCGGTTCTAAACGGCGGTGCTGGCGGCTTACGTGTTGCAGGGGCAAGAGATGTCATGAATGCAAAAAAGATAACAAATGTGCCTGTAATCGGCTTGACAAAGCCTGATGAGATACCTGCAAATTGGAAGGAAATCGTTTATATCACACCTTCTTTGAAACACGTAGGGTTCTTAATCAAGGCTGGCGCTGATGTTATCGCATTTGACGGTACTAGCAGAAAGCATGAAAACTGCACATTAGACGAGATAATCAAGCTGATTAGCATTAATAAACGTATCTCTATGGCTGATATTTCAACTGTAGAAGAAGGTGTTAACTGTGAAAAACTAGGCGTTGATATGGTTTCAACAACTTTAGCTGGTTATACGCAGTTTTCTCCACTAAAAGATAACGGTCCTGACTTTGAATTATTAGAAAAATTGGTAAAAAGCGTTAAAATACCAGTTGTTTTGGAAGGTAGAATTTGGGAACCTGAGCAAATCGATAAAGCGTTTGAAATCGGCGCACACTGTGTTGTTATTGGGTCTGCGATTACTCGTCCTCAATTGATTACAAAACGTTTCGTACAAAGAAAGGGAAAATAATGAAGGCACTTGCATTTGACGTTGGTGGCACAAAAATTTATTCGGCTGTAATTGATGACAAAGGTAATTTTGTTACAGAGGTCGAAAAGCACTCTACACCTAGAGATTTAGATAAAATTAGAGAAATATTTTTGTCTGTAATAGAAAAACACGACTCAGAAATTGATGCGATTGCATTTTCAACCGCAGGCGCTTGTAATAATGCCCATACAGGCATTTTAGGCTCAACTGGTAATATGGTTAAAGGTTATAGCAATTTCGATTTTCAATCGTTGTCTTCAACAAAAAAAGTATATGTCGAAAACGATGCTAATTGTGCAGCTTGGGCAGAGCATATTAACGGAGCATCAAAGGGTATGCCCAATTCAATTATGCTAACTCTTGGAACAGGCGTAGGGGGCGGAATTATCCTAAACGACAAGCTATACAAGGGTAAATCAGGTGCAGCTGGTGAAATGCATTTTAAGATGCGTACAGACAAGCATAGACCCTGTACTTGCGGAAGTTATGACTGTTTTGAAGCTTATACATCAGGTACAGGCTTGAAAATGACAGCAGAAGAAATGCTAAACGATTCAAATTTAACTACTTACGACGTTATTGACGGTGTAAATTCTGGTAATGAAAAGATGAAAGCCGTTTTTGATAAATGGCAAAATGACATTTTAGAAGGTTGTATTGGTTTAGCGAACATCTTTGACCCTGATTGTATAGTATTTTCAGGTTCAATGGCTCAATTTATAGATGTTGAATACCTTGAAAAGGCTACAAATGCTGAGATTATAACTCAGCCAACAAAAATTCTTAAAGCTACAACAGGCAATTATGCAGGTATGATTGGCGCTGCGCTATTAGCTTTAGGAGGTAAATAGATTGGGTAAGGCTAAAAAACGCAGTATTACTTTAGGAAAGCACCAGCAAATCCCTTTAATGACACGTGAAAGTGCTATTAAAGAGGTTGTAAGACGCTTCAAACACAATGAGGACGTAATTGATTTGGTTACGTTGTTTGGTTTATCCGCAGAAGAACTACTTGAGGGCGGAGCTTTATACGAAGAAGTTAAAGCAATTGAGGGTATGCTAGATGTTTAAGAAAATTTGGTTTTGGCTAGAAAATTCAAGGGTTTTCACCCTTCCGATGTCAATTTTTTCTTGGTTAGTAGTATTTACGTTTGGTGTGTCAATTCATGGTAATGTATTTTATGGTTTTTTAGCCTTAATTGGTATATGCTGTTGTCAATTAGCAACAAATTTATTTGACGATTATTTAGACTACCAAAAGCTAATGAAATTAGGTACTTTAGAACATCAAACAAAATCAAAATGTGCTTATATTACAAATGGAGAGGCAACATTAGAAGATGTGTTAAAAGTTGTAATTCTGTATTGTGCTATCGCATGTATGATAGGAGCATTTTTGTTATGGAAAACAGGCTATCCTGTCGCAATTTTCGCACTTTTAGGCTCAATTTTTGTATTAACTTATGCAAAATGGTCAAGTGCAGGAATTGGTGAAATAGCAGTTGGTTTAGCATTTGGACCTATTCTTTTTGGCGGTGTTTATTGGGTTATGACTCAAACGTATAATATGGAAGTCTTTTTAGTGGGTACAATCGTTGTAATGTTTACCATTGGGCTTTTGTACACAAATTCGTTATTAGATTTTGATGGCGATAAGGTTTCTCATAAAAAAACTTTATGTAGTCGTTTTAAAGACAAGGATAAAGCTGTTTCTGGACTTGGCATAATTTACGGTTGCGCTTACGGTTTATTGATTTATGCTGTAGCATCAAAACATTTTGCACCAATATTTTTAATTGTGTTTTTTACAGTGCCATTTGTCGTAGAATTAATGGTTTCGCTGTTATTGTTTAACGAAAACAAGGCTTATATTCCTAATAAGAAATTATGGCATTTCCCATTTGAAGGTTTTGAAAAAATTAGACAAAAAGATGAAAGTATTGCAAGCTTTAGATTTAGAATGTATCAGGCTAGAAACCTTATGATATATGCATCTGTGCTGATTTGTATTTCTAAAATTTTAAGTGTTTATTTTTAATGTATAATTAAAGAAAAAAGGAAGAATAAATGGAAAATATTAAAAAGACTTTAGTTAAATATCCGTATTTGACATGCGATGTAGAGGTTTATGAAAGAGAAAACGGTCATAAAATTGTATTAGCGCACAAAGAAGGCGATATGGTTAATGTTAGTTCTTGGGTAAAAACAGGTTCTATCAATGAAAATGACCATAACAACGGTATTTCTCACTTTCTAGAACACTTGATGTTTAAAGGGACTCACAAGCACAAAGCTGGTTATTTTGACAGAACTTTAGAGGCTAAAGGTGCGATTGTAAATGCCGCAACTTGGAAGGATTACACATTCTATTATGTAACTCTACCAAAAGGCGAAGGTAACAAGGATTTTTATGAAACAATTGAACTTCACGCAGATATGATGTTAGACCCAACATTGCCTGAAGATGAAATTGGACATGAATTTGATATAAATGATGACAAATCGGTTAAAGATAAGCGCGAAAGACACGTGGTTATAGAAGAAATCCGTATGCGCAAGGATCAACCTTGGACAAAGGTTTATAACAAAACAAATCACTGCATGTACAAAAAACATCCTTACAAACGTGACGTAATCGGTACTCCAGAAATTATTTCACAAGTTCCACAAGTTGAAATTATGGAATACTACAAAACTCATTACACTCCAAATAACGTAACAACAATTGTTGTAGGTGATTTTAACCATGAAGAAATTTTAGAAAAAGTTTGCAAAGAATTTGATTGGAAAGGTCGTGCAAATTATCAAAATCCCGTATATGAAATTGATGAGCCAACTGACCACACAATTTATAACGAAGAAACTGCAAACGTAAACACAGGTTTCTTAATGGCAGGTTACTTAACTTGTCCAGCAAAAGATGTTAAGGACACAATTTTAATGGATTTGGTAAATATCATTTTAGGTGATGGTTCAAGTTCAAGATTGTACCAAAATTTGATAGAAAAAGCTGATGAACCTGTATTTAATATGGTTGAAACAGATTATTATCAATTTAGAGATGGCAACAATTTCTTTGTAGAAGCTAATTTCCGCCCTGAAAAGAAGGAAAAAGCTGTTGAAATGATTAAAGAAGAAATTGAAAAAGTAAAATCAACAATTACAGAAGCTGAATTCAAAAAAGCTGTTAAGAAAACAAAATCTGAATTTGCTTACAAGGCAGAAACAGTTTCTGAAATTGGCGATACAATTGGTCACTATATGACTGTTTGCAACGATTTGGCCTTAGTTTCGGACTACTTAGATATTTTAGAAAGTCTAACAGTTAAAGATGTTCAAGATGCCGCAAAGCGCTATTTGGATATTAACAACGCTGTTATTTCAGTTCTAATGCCTGAAAAGTAATAATTTAAATGTTTTGAAGGGCTGATTTGCTATAAGCAATTCAGCCCTTCTGTCTTAAAAAATATAAAAAGAAAGAGCCTTTGTACGCAAAAGCTCTATATAAGAATAGCTGGAAGTATGAAAAAGATTTAATTATATTTAACCCTTTTTTATATAAAAGGGCAATTAGTCAATCAGGCTATTATTCGTCAAGTAGTTTCTCTTTCTGTAAAATGATAATTTTTGGTTTTTGTCCATAAGTTCTCCTCTTTTATTGATATTTCTATCATAGCAGAGGATTTAAAAAATGTTAAAGATTTTTTAAAAAATTATCACGCCAATTAGGGCAAAAAGTATAAGTGCTGTGTTGTAATGTAAAAATGTTGGTATACAAGTATCCCAAATATGATTGTGTTGTCCGTCAGCATTTAACCCTGCGGTTGGTCCTAAAGTTGTGTCAGAAGCAGGTGAACCAGCATCGCCTAGAGCAGAGGCAGCAGCAAATACAACAATAGTTTCTTGTATGTTAAATCCTAATTGTGCGCATATTGGGATAAAAATAACTGCTAAAATTGGAATTGTACCAAAAGAAGTGCCTATACCAATTGTAATAAACAAACCTGTGATTAACATTAAAAATGAGGCAGCAAGTTTGTTTGGAGGCATTATTGCCATTGTTGAATTTACTAAAGATTCGATTCCACCAGTTTGTTTTAAAACAAGCGCAAAACCTGCAGCAACAAGCATTACAAATGCAATATATCCCATTAAACCGATGCCTTCATCAATAAGGTTATCCATCTTTTTGTGCTTAATTGTTCCAGTGCCAAAAATAATACCTAAACCAACAAGGGCGCCGAGTGGTAACGATTTTGTCCATAGTTGAACCACAAGAGTTGCAACCGCTGCCAGTAATGTGATGTAATGCTCTTTTGTAAGTTTAATGTCTATATTATCAAGGTCTTCAACTGAAATATTTTTGTATTCACGGGGGTTTCGATAAGAAATAAATATTGCAATCAAAAGTCCGACAAGCATACCTAAGCCTAATATCCAAGTCGATTTCCAGATTTCGTTTATAGTAACATTCATACCGTTTTGAACCATATTATCTGCTAATAAGCCTTGAAAAATTAATCCAAAACCTGCAGGAATAACGATATAAGGTGCTTTTAATCCAAATGCTAAACTACAAGCAATTGCACGTCTATCAATTTTTAGAACATTCATTACATGTAATAATGGTGGTATTAAAATTGGTATAAATGCAATGTGAACGGGGATTAAGTTTTGAGATAGAATTGCAATTACTGTTAAAATTAAATATAAAATAAACGCATTATTTTTAACCAGTTGTGTAATTTTTTTTGCTAAAACAGTTGCCAAACCAGTGTGAGTCATTGCTGCAGCGAATGCACCCAAAAGAATATAACTCAAGGCAGTTTCAGCATTCATTCCCATTCCTGAAATGAATGTATTCATTATGTCTGAAATTTCCATGTGAGCCATTAAACCAGCCACAATAGCAGAAATCATAATTGATAACAAAACATTAATTTTGCACAAACAAAGTACGCAAAGCAAAATGATTGAAACTAATACTGGATTAAAAAAAATCGTGCTATCCATATATTAAGAATAGCACGAATATTTTTATTTTGAAATTAAAATTATTTGCCAGGAGCTAATTCAAATTTGCTGTTTGGTTTAAATTTGTTTTTATATACTTCAACATGTGGTTGGAATACTTCTGGCAATTTTTCTGTATTTGTAATTGCAACTTGTCTTCTCAACATACCAGTATAAACAGTTTCAAAATGTTTTGATTGAACATACTCGCCAATAGCTTCAGGTCTGATAGCACCGTTTTCAACTTCAAGAATTTCTAAGCCAACAGGAGCTGTTTCAAGGTAAGAAACGAGTACTGCAGAAACATATTTTCTGTAATTTTCAGAGATATCAGGTGACATAATTGTCATAATCATATGGTATTTGTCCCTATTTTGTGGGTAGAAAAATCCTTCTGATGCATAATGCATACTGTCTGGAGCTTTTGAAGAAACAAAGTCGAAGTCTTTTAATGATTCCAAGTATAATTGTTTAATCCAGTTTTCTCCACCAGTTTCAAATAAGTGACCAAAATATTGTTGTTGAGTTAATTTGTAACCGTAATCTCTTGAATATACGTTGAAAATTGCAGCCAAACCTGCTGGATTATCGCTTGCATTTTCATTCAAGCAGAAACCAGATATTTTTTCAGCGCTTTTTAACATTCTAACAGCCTTTGCTTTTGGAAAACCCGCGTAAGCATTTACGAATAATCCTGCATCATCAAACATACTGAATCTTCCACCAACACCATCGTGAATATATAATTCTTTGATGTATGAATTATCTTTGCCGTTTTTGTGTCCGATTTTTCCTCTTAAATTAGCTTTTGTAGCATTTTTGTCTGTACATATTGCAAAGTGGCTTTGAGCTTTTGTTTTTGCTTGAGCGTCATTCAAGCCTTGCTTTTTGTAGTATTCAACTAGCATATTTTCAAATCTTGTGAATGCATCTTTTGTTTCAAATGTTGTGCCTGATTTTGATACAACCAAGAAATTTAAATCTTGTACAGGGTAGTTAACTTCTTTTAAAAAGTTCGAAAAGCTGATTGGATCAATGTCAGAGTAGAAATAAACTTTGCCTTTATTACCCAAGCCGTTCATATTCAATAAAAATTCAGCTGTATGTTTTGAACCGCCAATACCCAAAACAACAAGAGGTCTTTCAACTTCACCTTTTCTTGCCTTTAATTCATTAGCTTGTTCATAAATTTCGTCCAAGTGAGATTTTGTTCCGCGAACGGTCATTTGTTCTGTTGGCAAATCAACCCATTTTAAAAATTGTTTTACTTCACCTTTTCTTGTTTTGAAATCCTTTACAACAGTTGCCATATCTGAGGTATAGTGTTCAGTTACCTCATAAAAATTTGCATAAGGTGTTTTGTTTTTTATTGGTGTTAAATAAGATTGTGTATAAGGCCATTTTACGGCTGTAGCTGTTTTTACTGTTGCAACGCTAGGTTTTGTGTTTGTAACAGCAATTAAATTCATTTTGTCTACATCAGGGTTAATCATTGCTGATGCCAATAATTCGAATAACATTTTTTCTCCTATTTATTAATTATATATTGTTACGTCTTCCGTTAACTTTATCCTAAATGCGGTATCTGCAGGGATTGAAATAGAACCACCCTTTGAAAAGATTGCAATAACTGGGGAAGCCATAATGTTTACTCCGTATACGACAAGACCAGAGGCAAGAGTGAAGGGGCTAAAAATGAAGGTTACGCCTTCTCCTGCAAGTTTTTTAGTTGTCCTCCACATTTTGTCGTTAAATTTTCTTCCTGGAGTAATTGATTTTGCCAAATTGCTCCAGTATTTGCGTTTACCTTTTATGTTGTTAAAATAAATTCGTTTGTAATTAGCTTTTGTAACTTTTCCGCTAATTTCTTGTGTTCGACCGTTTATGATAACTTTTTCAATTTGGATTACAACTAAACCACCATTACCAGTTAATTGTGGGGTGTGAGAATCAGAAATTACGCCGACAAATCTAGTATTTTCAGGTAATGTAAAATATCTTGTTTTAATTGGTTTTGGTAATTTAAAATAAACTTTTGTTCCTGTTGTTAATTTGTCAGAAATCGCAGAGGTGTTCCTAATAGTGAATGAAGTTCCCCTTTTTAGTGCAAGCGTTTGACCATAACTCTTATATGTTTGTTGTTGAGTTATAACCTGTTGTTTTGTAGGTTGGGTCGTTTTTGTATTTGTTTGAGTCGGTTTATTATACGTTTTTGCAAAATCCTCAGTGGATTGTAACGGTTTGTCATTTTTTAATTTGTCTGGCAAATTTGGCAATAAATCGTTTTCAATCTTGTTCGGATTGTATTTTCTTCTTATTTCATAATCAACAGATGCGTCTATATCAAGCACTGCAAGCGCTGGTAGACACATCAAGTTGATTGTTATTAAACTAATAAAAATTCTATTTAAGAAGTTCATTAATAGCCTTAGCTGCTCTTTTACCTGCACCCATAGCGTTAATTGCTGTTGAAGGTCCGGTTGGTGCAATGTCGCCACCTGCATAGATTTTAGGAATTGAGGTTTCACCTGTTTCTCCGTTGATTACGATATAACCTTTTTTGTCTGTATCAAATGCCATATCGTCAGCTACTGCTGATTTTTGGATAATAGGGTTTGGACCAGTACCTAATGCAACGATTACGCTATCAACGTCCATAACTGTATATTTGCCAGTTCCGATAGGTTTTCTTCTACCGCTTTCATCAGGTTCGCCAAGTTCCATAATTTCGAATTTCATTCCTTTTACGTAACCTTCTTCGCCTAAGATTTCAACTGGAGCATGTAATAAATCAAAAATTACACCTTCTTCTTTAGCGTGTCTGATTTCTTCTTTTCTTGCTGGAAGTTCAGCTTCTGTACGTCTGTAAACGATATGTACTTCTTCAAAACCTGCTCTTAGAGATGTTCTTGCTGCGTCCATTGCTACGTTACCCCCACCGATAACGGCAACTTTTTTGCCTACTCTTAATGGTGTTGGATATTTATCATCATTTGCGTGCATTAAGTTTACACGAGTTAAAAATTCGTTTGCAGAGTATACACCATTTAGGTTTTCTCCTGAAATACCCATCATTTTTGGAAGTCCAGCACCAGAACAAATGAAGATTGCATCATAACCGTCATCTTCAAGTTGTTTCAAGGTAATAGATTTACCAACAATAACGTTTTTATTGAATTTAACGCCCATAGCTCTAAGTGCATCTAATTCTCTATCTAAAACTACACGAGGTAATCTGAAAGGTGGGATACCGTATCTTAAAACACCACCAAGTTCATGTAATGCTTCAAATACTGTTACCTCGTGACCTGCTTTTCTTAAGTCTGCTGCTGCCGTAATGCCTGCACAACCTGAACCAACGATAGCAACTTTTTTGCCTGAAGGTTTAATTTCTGTTTCTGCGGCTTTAGTTTTGTCGCCTACATATCTTTCTAATGCACCAATTGCAACGGCATCACCCTTGATACCTAAAACACATTTGCCTTCGCATTGTCTTTCTTGTGGACAAACACGTCCGCAAACAGATGGTAACATACTTGATTGTCTGATTACTTCTCCAGCCTTGTCTATATTTCCTTCTTTTACTTCGTGAATGAAGGCTGGAATGTTAATATTTACCGGACAACCTGATACACATCTTGGATTTTTACAGTTTAAGCATCTTGAAGATTCAAGTTTTGCTTGTTCGTCCGTAAGGTTTTCTTCTACTGCATCAAAATTAGTTTTTCTGATGTTTGGATCTTGTTCGTGTTGTCTTTGTCTTTCTACTGCCATAATTTTTTCTCCAATAAGTTTTTTTCTTAATTTTAAAATAAAGGAGTTTATTATGCAAATATTTTAACAATAAAAAGGTACTGTCTTGAAAACAGCACCATTAAATTAAAATAAGAGTGATTATGAAAATTTTAAACGTCATACCGCACTAGTTGTGGTATCTTTAGCCTTTACGCCCTTGTGTTAAACGAATTGTTCGGAATTTAACTTATACTGAAAATCCTTTTTTGATTATTGCTTCACTCGGACAAGTAGTTTGCTTTACTACGTTGTCGTAGACATTGTCCTTGTTACTTTGGGTTTGATCCACTTTCGCTCACACGGCATCCTACTGAAAATCCGCTAAGCGAACGTCTTAAACGAATCTTCAGAGTTTTTCTTAACTACTGATTGTACAGATTCCATTTCTGTTTGAACAGCGTTGTGTTCTGTATCAAGTTGTTTCAATTTTAATTCTAACTCTTTATCTTGAGCTTGAATGATTGATGTCCTAGCATTGATATTGTTCATTTCTTGTTCATACAAGTAGTTTTGATATGTATATTCATTCATCGCATCATTGTATGCATCATCGTCAGTTACTGTTTTTGTTGTAACCGCAAACTCTTGGCTACTTCCTGTTGTAGGTGTATATGTGAAACCCGTAATACGATTTTGTTTATCTCTTGTAACTATACATGGAGTATAATATTCGCTCTTTGGAACTTCTCTTGTACCTGATGTGTAGTAGTTACATTTTTTATCTGATGTGGCAGTTGCAGTTCTTGCCTTTTCAAGGTCTGTGCCTTTGTAGTATTGGTAAACAGGTTTTTCATCTGTACCAACGTTTGCAATATACATCTCACCGCTACCGTTACAAATATCGGTGCTCTTGTACGCATCTTCGTGAATTTTGTTAGTTGTATCATTTTCGTATTTGTACAAGTTGATTGTTTTACCAGAGGCAGTTGTGATTTGGTATGTTTGATAGCTTTTACTTGTAGAATACCTATCATCAGTAATGGTTACTTTGTTACTTGAAACAACAGATTGACTTGTTGTCGGACAAACATTAAATGCATCTTCTGTTGTTACGTAAGAGTATGCAACTGTGTATTGATTATCAGTATCTTTAACCTTTGTAACTTGAGAAATTGTTGCTTCCTCACCAGTACTAGGAACTGTGAAGGTATATTCTACCTTTGTATAATCATTAGTATTTGGAGGTGTTGGTACTGAAAGAACTAACATTTGATTATACAAATTAGCAGATTCATTAGACAACACAGTTCTTTGTTGGTTAATTTGTTGTCCTTGATATTCAATATTTGTTTTTCTTGCGGTTAGATTTAAAAACCTAGCCTGTGATGCTGCCATGCCCATAATTTATGTCCTTTCGGTAAGCTCTTTCTTCTTCTATTTAATGATATTTTTTAATTTATCAATAAATCTATCCTGTTTTTTGTGAATTATTTTTTTAGGTTTGTCATACCGCACTCTTGTGGTATTTTTAGTAGCCTTTACGCCCTCGCGTCAGCATTGTTTCACTACGTTGTTGCAAACACTTCCTCATTACTTCGGGTTGAGTTCGCTTACGCTCACACAGCACCCAACGCAATATCAAACTACGCGAATGTCTTGAACGAATCTTCTGTATTCTTCTTACATACAGATTTTACAGATTCCATTTCTGTTTGAACAGCGTTGTGTTCAGTATCAAGTTGTTTCAAGCGTAATTCTAATTCACGGTCTTGAGCTTGAACCACTGATGTCTTAGCATTGATTTGATTCATTTGTTGTTCATATAAGTAGTTTTGGTATGTATATTCATTCATCGCATCGTTATACGCTGCATCATCGGTAGTTGTTTTTGTTGTTACGGCAAATTCTTGTGCATCTCCGTCAGTTGGAGTGTAGGTAAAACTTGAAACTCTGTTATTCTTATCTCTTGTAATTGTACATGGTGAATAAGATTCAGTTTTAGGTACTGTTACCGTACCAGCAGTATAGTAATTCGTTTTGCCATTACCTGTTGTGCTTACAGCATTGTCTAAGTCAGTACCTTTGTAGTATTGGTAAACAGGTTTTTCATCTGTACCAACATTTGCAATGTACATTTCACCTGTGCCTTCACAAATGTCATTGTAAGCATCTTTGTGTTCTGCATCTGCGGTTGTAACTTCACCGTATTTGTATAATTTTAGAACCTTGCCTGTTGATGTTGTGATTTGGTATGTTTCATATGTTTTAGTATTATCAGGATCACGATCATCAGTAATGTCTACTTTTGTAGAATCAACTGCAGATTGGTTTGTTGTTGGACAAATATTGAACCCTTGTTCTTGCTCGACGTAAGAATAAGTTACAGTATATTGATTATCAGTATCTTTAACCTTAGTAATTTGAGAAACTGTCGCTTCACTTGCACTATTCGGAACTGTAAATGTATATTCGACTTTAGTATAGTCGTTAGTATTTGGTGGAACAGGAACAGATAGTGTCAACATTTGGTTATACAAGTTTGCAGACTCATTTGATAAGGCTGTTCTTTGTTGGTTAATTTGTTGACCTTCGTATTCAATATTTGTTTTTCTTGCGGTTAGATTTAAAAACCTAGCCTGTGATGCTGCCATGCCCATGATTTTATCCTCACTTTATGTGTTATCTCTCTTGTCGGTTTATTTAATGATGAAATTCAAAAAAGCAACATAATCTCATACATTTGATGTAAACAATTGTAAACATATCTCTGGAATGGCGCGATATAAACACTTTTTAATGTGTGTATTTTTATAAAAATAGTATAGAAAACTGCCTAATTAAATGAAATGTTGACTTAAAAAAGCATGAAAATTTGTAAATCACATATCAAAATTTTTTTTTAAGCATGCTAAAAAAACTTCATGTATTTGTAATTATACTTTTTAAGTGATATATATTATATATATAGAATATGAAAGGAATTATTCATGGAAAAGAACAATGAAACTTTGCATGTCTTAAGACACTCGGCTTCACACATCATGGCTCAAGCCGTTCAATCTTTATTCCCACATGCCAAATTAGCAATCGGTCCTGCTACAGATACAGGTTTTTATTACGATTTTGATTTAGATGAACATACTTTTACGGGAGAAGATTTGACGAAAATTGAAGACAAGATGAAGGAAATCTTGAAACAAAACCTTACTTTTGAAAAATATGATGTAGAAGATGTTGATGCTAAAATCGCTGAATTTAAGGCTCAAGGTGAAATTTATAAAGCAGAATTGTTGGAAGAACACAGAAACGATCACCCAACATTGTATTTAACAAAAGATAAAGATGGAAACGTGTTATTCAATGATCTTTGTGCAGGTCCTCATGTTCCAAATACAAGTTATATCAAGGGTAACGCTATCAAGTTATTAAAAGTTGCAGGCGCTTACTGGAGAGGAAATGAAAAAAACAAAATGTTGCAACGTATTTATGCGACAGCTTTCTGGACAAAAGAGGACTTAGCTGATTACTTGCACATGCTTGAAGAAGCAGAAAAACGTGACCACAGAAAATTAGGTGCAAAACTTGATTTGTTCTCTGTTAGAGAAGAAATCGGTGCTGGCTTAGTTTTATGGCACCCAAATTTATATACTGTAAGAGAAGAAATCGAAAATTACTGGAGAACAGAACACAGAAAACGTGGTTATGTAATCGTTCAAACTCCACAACTTGCAAAATCTAAATTGTGGGAACTTTCAGGACACATCGACCACTACAAAGAAAATATGTTCTTTATTCAAAAAGAAAATGAAGATGACGAACAATACATTGTAAAACCAATGAACTGTCCGTTCCACATCTTGATTTACCAATCACAAAGACACTCTTACCGTTCATTACCATTGAGAATGGCTGAATTAGGTACAGTTTACAGACGTGAAAAATCTGGTGCATTGTCAGGCTTAACTCGTGTACAAGGCTTTACTCAAGACGATGCTCACATCTTCTGTACTCCTGAACAATTAGTTGATGAAATTAATAACATAATTGACTTTGTTGCAGATACAATGGCTATATTCAAGATGAGTTTTGAAGTTGAATTATCAACAAGACCAGAAAGCTATGTTGGTAACATTGAAAACTGGAACTTGGCTGAAGCAGGCTTAAAAGAAGCAATGGATAAACGTGGTATGAAATATGACATCAACGAAGGTGATGGCGCATTCTACGGTCCAAAAATTGACTTTAAGGTTAAAGATGCAATAGGTAGAACATGGCAATGTGCTACAATTCAATTAGACTTTAACTTACCAGAAAGATTTGATATTAAATATCAAGATAAAGACGGTCAATTAAAAACTCCTGTAATGTTACACCGTGTAATCTTCGGTTCAATGGAACGTTTCCACGGTATCTTAATTGAACACTTTGCAGGAGCATTCCCAACTTGGTTAGCTCCAACTCAAGTTGCTGTTGTTCCTATTTCAAACGAAAAACACGCAGACTTTGCAGAAAAAGTTTACAAAAAATTTAGAGAACAAGGTATCAGAGCGTACTTAGATGATCGTTCAGAAAGTATGAACTACAGAATTAGAGAAAACTTACAAGACAAGAAAGTTCCTTATGTTGCAGTTGTAGGCGATAAGGAAATTGAAGCAAATTCAGTTGCGGTAAGACAAAGAGGCGTAGGTCAAATTGGTACAAAAACTGTTGATGAATTTGTAGATATGATTTTGGACGAAATTAAGACTAGAAAATGCTAATTGAAGGTTCAATTTCATCAAAAAAAACTCAAATGTTGGTTGAAGAATATGCTCGATTATTAAACTCGGGCATTTCATCAGCCGACATTTTGGTATTGGTGAATAATTCGACTGCAAAAGAAAATTTTATAAATAAAACCTTTGAACTCTTGAATATTGATTGTGTTGAGAAAATGCAAGTTTACTCTTTTTTTGGACTTGTCTATAACACTGTAATTGACAATTGGGCTTTTTTAGAAAACAAACTTCCAACTGGAAATCCTGCTGTAATTCCTAATATGATTGGGTTAGAGATTTCTCAATTTATGTTGAAAGACGTTATTAAAGATATTAAATTTGAAGGATATAATTCAAAAAAATCGTTGCTACAACAGCTTTTTAGGCGTTATTCGTTGATTATTCAAAATAATTTGAGTGAAAAAGATGTAGATTGGCGTTCAAATGAGGTTTTGAAAGAAGGTTTTTCAAAAGATGCCAAAAGTGCGCTTAGAATGTTAATGGCAAAAACATTAAATTATAGGAGTTTTGATTATTTAAGGCAAAGTTTGCTATTTAATTATATATATGAGAATACTGAGGTTTTCAAAAATATTAAATACCTGTTAGTTGATGATGCCGACGAAATCACACCGATTTGTTTTGATTTTATTAATTACTTGAAACCTCAATTACAAAATTGTTTAATTGCTTGTGACAAATATGGTTCAAGCCGTTCAGGTT